>JAJPEP010000047.1 GCA_021166845.1 Thiobacillus sp. | reverse complement strand
GGGTGCCTGGCCGATGCGGCTGAGTGCGCCCGCCGCGCTGACGCTGTCGCGCGAGCGGCAACAGGTGAACGATCTGGCGCTGACGCTGGCGGGCGGCCAGGTCAACGTGGCGCAGATCGACCGTCAGGGCGCGCAGCTGGCCACGCGCGGAAGCCTGGTCAACCTGCCGCTGACGCCCGTGCTCGGCCTGCTGGAGAAGCCGTTGCCGCTCACCACCGACCTGCGGATGAACGGCGATTGGAACCTGCGTCTGGGCGAGACGCTCGACGGTCAGGCGCGCCTGCTGCGCCAGAGCGGCGACGTGCGCCTGGCCGAGCCGGCGATGAATCTGGGACTGACCGCGCTCGCTTTGAATTTTCGCGCCGACGCCAGCCGCGTCACCGCCCGCCTCGAAGCCGATACCCGCGAGGCCGGGCAGGTGCGTGCCGAAGGGCGCGCCACGCTGGTGCGCGCGGGCGCCATCTTCGGCTTGCCGCGCAGCGCGCCGCTGGCATGGACGGCCACGCTCAAGGTGCCCGACCTGCGCCTGGCCAGGCCCTTCCTGCCAGTCGGCATCCGGCTGGATTCGCGCCTGGCCGCGCAATTTTCGGGCAGCGGCAGCCTGGCGGCGCCGCGCATCGACGGCCAGATCGATGCCAGCGCGATCCGCTTTGCCATGCCGGAAGAAGGCATCGCCATCACCGACGGCACGCTGCAACTGCTGCTCGCCGGCGACCGGGTGCGGGTGCAGCAGGGCGAGCTGAAAGGCCAGAGCGGCCGCATCGTGGTGAGCGGCGAAGCGCAGCTGAAAAATCCCCAGGCGGGCCTCACGCTGGTCTTCGAAAAATTTTCCGCCACCAATCGCAGCGACCGCCGCGTGAGCGTGTCCGGCACGACCCGTCTCAATCTCGACCCGCAGCGCCTGCACCTCACCGGCGAACTCACCGCCGACCGCGCCCGGCTGGAAATGCCGGAGGCGAGCCGGCCCGCGTTGTCGGCCGATGTCGTCGTCATCGGCCAGCCGCCGCGTGAAAAGCCGGTGGCGCAGCGTTTCCCGCTGGCGCTCGATCTGACGCTCAAGCTGGGCGACGATTTCCTGTTCAAGGGCGGCGGGCTCGATGCGCGGCTGGGCGGCCGGTTGCGCGTGTTCACCGTAAGTCAGGCACCGCGCCAGGACCGCCCGCAGGGCGGGCGCCAGGCGGCGTTTCCCTCGCAGGTGCTGCGCGGCGAAGGCACGATCCAGGTGGAAGAGGGGCGCTACGCGGCCTATGCGCAGACGCTGGAGATCGAGCGCGGGGTGCTGCGCTTTGTCGGGCCGATCGACAATCCCGGACTGGACGTGCTGGCGGTGCGCAAGAATCCGCGCGTCAAGGCCGGCGTGCAGGTCAGCGGCACGGTGCAGCGCCCGGTGGTGAAGCTGTATTCCGATCCGGTTCTGCCCGATACCGAAAAGCTCGCCTGGCTGGTGCTGGGGCATGGCCTGGAAAACGGCGGGCAGCAGGAATTCGTGCTGCTGCAGGTCGCGGCCGGTGCGCTGCTGAGCCAGACCGAATCGGTGAATTTTCAGGCGAAACTGGCCGACGCGCTGGGCATCGACAGCTTCGACGTGCGCGCTGGCAGCGGCGAAGCCCTCGCGAGCAGCGTGGTCAGCGTCGGCAAGCGTCTCTCGTCGCGCGCCATGCTGAGCTACGAGCAGAGCCTGGACGGACTGAGCCAGGTGGTCAAGGTGCTGTACCAGCTGACGCCGCGCGTGCGCCTGGAAGCGCAGGCCGGCCAGCAAAGCAGCTTCGACGCGTTTTACAGCCTGGAATACGACTGAATCCATCGGGCGGCGATGTTAGAATCCGGGCATGTTTTATCCCCTGCTTGTTCTCATGCAGCCCGTGTTTTCGACGATAGATAGTGCTGGGGGCCGCTGATGCGCATCCTGCTTTCCAACGATGACGGTTATTTCGCCCCCGGCCTTGCCGCGCTGGCGCGGGCGCTCGCCCCCCTGGCCGACATCACCGTGGTGGCGCCCGAACGCGACCGCAGCGGCGCGTCCAATTCGCTGACGCTCGACCGCCCGCTGATGTTGCGGCAGGAGCCCGGCGGCTTTTACTACGTCAACGGCACGCCGACCGACTGCGTTCATCTGGCCGTCACCGGCATGCTCGACCATATGCCGGACATGGTGATCTCCGGCATCAACCACGGCGCCAATATGGGCGACGACACGATCTATTCGGGCACCGTCGCCGCCGCCACCGAAGGCTATCTGCTCGGCGTCCCGTCGATTGCGGTATCGCTCGCCAACCACAATGCGCAGCACTTCGACACGGCCGCGCGCGTGGTGGTCGAACTGGTGCAGCGCATCCAGGCGCAGCCGCCGACCGAGCCGATGCTGCTCAACGTCAATGTGCCGGATCGCGCCCGGGCCGATCTCGGCGGCATCCGCGTGACCCGGCTGGGCAAGCGCCACAAGGCCGAGTCGGTGGTGAAAACCACCAACCCGCGCGGGCAGACCGTGTACTGGGTGGGGGCGGCGGGAGGCGCGCAGGATGCGGGCGAAGGCACCGATTTTCATGCCGTCGCCAACGGCTTCGTTTCGATTACCCCGCTGCAAATGGACCTGACCCGTTTCGGCCAGATGGACAGCGTAAACGTATGGCTGAATCCCTGAACCTGCGCGCCGGCATCGGCATGACTTCGGCGCGCACGCGTGGCCGCATGATCGAGCGCCTGCGCGAGCAGGGCATCAAGGACGAGATCGTGCTGGCGGCGATGGGCACGGTGCCGCGCCATCTGTTCGTCGACCAGGCGCTGGAGTCGCGCGCCTACGAGGACACTGCGCTGCCGATCGGCTTCGGACAGACCATTTCCAATCCCTACATCGTGGCGCGCATGGCCGAACTGGCGCGTCACGGCGAGGCGAGCCAGGGCCGCGAACTCGGCCGCGTGCTGGAAATCGGACTGGGCTGCGGCTATCAGGCGGCCGTGCTGGGCAAGCTGGCGCGCGAAGTGGTGTCGCTGGAGCGCATCGCCGCGCTGGTCGGCAAAACCCGCCAGCGCCTGCGCGAACTGCGGGTCAACAACGTCAAGCCCAAGCACGGCGACGGCATGGCGGGGGCGAAGGATTTTGCGCCGTTCGACGCTATCGTGATTGCGGCCGCGTTTGCCGAGGTGCCGCACGGCTTGCTGGCCCAGCTGGGCGATGGCGGACGCCTGGTGATGCCGCTCGGCAATGCCACGCAGACGCTGTGCGTGCTCGAGCGCCAGGGCGATCAGTTCACCGAGCGCCGGCTCGAAGGCGTGAAGTTCGTCCCCTTGCTGCCGGGGGTGGCGTGATCGGGGTGGCCGTCCGTGGCGGCGCGAGGTCCGTATGGCTGGGCGGACTGCTGCTGGGAATGGCGGGTTGCGCCTCGCATACGCCGGCGCCGGTGAGCGAACGGACGCCGGCGCGCGTCGCCAGCATGCCGCCCGCCCCCGCCAAACCCGGCGCGGCGCAGCAGATTGCACCGTCCGCCAACGGCCTGCACACGGTGCAGCGCGGCGATACGCTGTATGCCATTGCGTTTGCCAACAGTCTGGATTACCGCGAAGTTGCCGACTGGAACCGGCTCGAGTCGCCCGACCGCATCCTGGTCGGCCAGGTGCTGCGGCTGACGCCGCCGCCGGGTGCGGTCGAAATCAAACCGCTCGACGACGTGCCCGCGCCGAACGCGCGCCCGCTGCTCGAGCCGCCCTTGCTGCGCGAACCGCAAGCCGTGTTGCTGGCGTATTCCGAGGCCAACTGGGCGCAGGTGTCGGCCGCGCCAGTAGTGTCGGCCGCGCCCGCCGCGGCCCAGCCGGCGCCGGCAGCCGTGGCGCCGCCTGCCGCTCCGGTATCCGCTGCCAGCGCGCCAGCCGACGGCTGGCTGTGGCCGGTCGACGGCACGCTGGCAGGGCGCTTTGGCGCGGCGGGCGGCAAAGGCATCGACATCGTCGGGCAGCGCAACGCACCGGTGAAAGCGGTGGCGCCCGGCAAGGTGGTATACAGCGGCAGCGGCCTGCGCGGCTACGGGCGTCTGCTGATCGTCAAGCATGCGGGCGAGTTCCTCTCCGCCTATGCACACAACGAAGCGATCCTGGTGAAGGAAGGCGACAGCGTGAGCGCCGGGCAAAAAATCGCGCTGATGGGCGACAGCGACGCCGATCGGGTTAAACTGCACTTTGAAATCCGCCGTTATGGCAAGCCACTCGATCCATTGAACTACCTGCCGGAGCGTTCATGAGCCGTGAATCCAGTGACGAATCCGAAGACCTGACGCCAGACGATGCCGAAGCGGCGCAGCCGGCGGTGGACAGCAGCGAGGAACTGGCGTCGGCGATCCTCGACGAGCCGCAGGTCGACGTCACCCAGCTCTATCTCAACGAAATCGGTCAGGCGCCGCTGCTGACCGCAGCGGAGGAAGTCGCGCTGGCGCGGCGCACCGTGCTGGGCGACTTCGAGGCGCGCCAGACCATGATCGAACGCAACCTGCGGCTGGTGGTCAACATCGCCAAGCATTACGCAAACCGCGGCTTGACGCTGCTCGACCTGGTGGAAGAGGGCAATCTCGGGCTGATCCACGCGCTGGAAAAATTCGATCCCGAGCGCGGTTTCCGCTTCTCGACCTATGCCACCTGGTGGATCCGCCAGAACATCGAGCGCGCGATCATGAACCAGTCGCGCACCATCCGCCTGCCGGTGCACATCATCAAGGAACTCAACATCTATCTGCGCGCCAAGCGGCATCTGGAAACCCATGGCGTGACCGACGCCACCTCGGACGATATCGCCGCGCTGACCGGCCATCCGGTCGAAGACGTGCGCCGCATCATGCGGCTGAATGAACGAGTGGCATCGCTCGATGCGCCGCTCGAGGTCGACCCCACGCTGTCGCTGGGCGAAACGATCGCTGACGACAATGTCCATCTGCCGGACGAAATGCTGCAGGTCGAGGAAATCGAACACCATGTCCGCGAATGGCTGACCCAGCTCAACGACAAGCAGCGCTGGGTGATCGAGCGGCGCTTCGGCCTGAACGGCTGCGAAGCCTGCACGCTGGAAGACCTGGCGCTCGAACTGCAGGTGACGCGCGAGCGTGTGCGCCAGATCCAGATGGAATCCCTGCGCGTGCTTCGGCAGCTGCTGCGGCGGCGCGGCGTGTCCAAGGACGAACTGTTTTAACCCGGAAACGGCAGCGGCCGCCGCGGGCGCATGGAGAGGCGCTGCAATGATCGATTGGCGGCAGGTACACAGCGTCTTCCTCGACATGGACGGCACGCTGCTGGATCTCCATTTCGACAACCACTTCTGGCTGGAGCACATGCCACGCCGCTATGCCGAATACCACGGCCTTGCGCCAGAGGTGGCGCGTGCCCGTCTCGCCGCGCATTACGAGTGCCACAGCGGCACCCTCAACTGGTATTGCCTCGACTTTTGGAGCAGCGAGCTTGCGCTCGACATCGTGCAACTGAAGCAAGAGGTCGCGCACCTGATCGCCGTGCGCCCGGACGTGCCGGCCTTCCTGCAGGCGGTGCGCGCGTCGGGGCGGCGGGTGGTGATGGTGACCAACGCGCACCCCAAGAGCCTCGGCCTGAAAATGCGCGAAACCCGCATCGATGCCTATTTCGATGCGCTGGTCTCTTCCCATCAGGTCGGTCTGCCGAAGGAGCATCCGGATTTCTGGCAGGGCTTGCAGGCGCTCGAACCGTACGACAAGACGCGCACCCTGTTCGTCGACGACAGCCTGCCGGTGCTGCGGAGTGCGCGGACTTACGGCATCGCCCAGTTGCTGGCGGTGTGCAATCCGGAATCGAAACAGCCGCATAAGGACTGCGGCGAATTCGCCGCCATCGCCAGCTTTGCGCAGGTGATGCCGGAATAGGCGGCGCCGGACAAGGGATTCGCGGGGCCGGGCTAAGCCGGGTCGATCAGCACCGCTGCGCCCACGTTGCGGCCTTCGGCGACCAGGATGTTGTAGGTGCGGCAGAGCGCGCCGATGTCCATGACTTCCAGCCCGATGCGGGCGTCCAGCAGCGGGCGGGTGAGCGCAGGGTGGGGAAAGCGCAGCCGGGTGCCGGTGCCGAGCAGCACGACGTCGACGGGGTGCTCGGCGATCCAGGCAAAATGCGCCGCCGTGAGCGCCGTAAAGCCCAGTCCCGCCCAGGGCGCCACCTCGACGCCGCGGGCGCTGAGCAGCAGGCTCGTATCGTGGCGGGTGCCGCCAATCAGCACGTGGCCGGCCGCATAGCCGGTGAACAGCAACTGGTTCGGGGCGGTGTTGAGGTGCAGTTTCATGTCGAAACCATAGCAGATTCGGGGGCAACCGGCGTTTGCCGGGGCAGGGCGGCTCCGGTAAAATCGCGCCTTTTCCAAGGCGTTGTTTTATTTTGATTTATTGCCTTGATTTTACGCAGGTTGACAAGGATCCGTTGTGACGGCAGACACCACGCCATGCTTACGCACCATTCATAAATCGTCCAAGCTGGACAAGGTCTGCTACGACATCCGCGGCCCGGTGATGGCGCGCGCGCGGCAGATGGAGGAAGAGGGCCAGCGCATCATCAAGCTGAACATCGGCAATCCGGCGCCGTTCGGCTTCGAGGCGCCCGAGGAAATCGTGCAGGACGTGATCGTCAACCTGCCGAACGCGTCGGGCTACAGCGATTCCAAGGGGTTGTTTTCGGCGCGCAAGGCGATCATGCACGAGACCCAGCGCAAAGGCATCGCCGGGGTGGGCATCGACGACATCATCATCGGCAACGGCGTCTCCGAGCTGATCGTGATGGCGATGCAGGCGCTCCTCGACAATGGCGACGAGGTGCTGGTGCCGGCGCCGGACTACCCCTTGTGGACCGCGGCGGTGAGCCTGGGCGGCGGCAAGCCGCGCCACTACCTGTGCGACGAGGGCGCCGGCTGGCTGCCCGATCTCGACGACATCCGCGCCAAGATCACGCCGCATACCCGCGCCATCGTCATCATCAATCCGAACAATCCCACCGGTGCGCTGTATCCGACCGAACTGCTGCTGGAAATCCTGGAAATCGCCCGTCAACACCAGTTGATCGTGTACGCCGACGAGATCTACGACAAGGTGCTGTTCGACGGTGTGGTGCACACCTCGATCGCCTCGCTGGCCGAGGACGTGCTGATCGTCACCTTCAACGGCCTGTCGAAGAACTACCGCGCCTGCGGCTACCGTTCCGGCTGGCTGATCGTGTCGGGCGACAAGCGCCACGCCAAGGACTATCTGGAAGGCCTCAACATGCTGGCGTCGATGCGCCTGTGCTCGAATGTGCCGGGGCAGTATGCGATCCAGACCGCGCTCGGCGGCTATCAGAGCATCAACGATCTGGTCGCGCCGAGCGGGCGGCTGACGCGCCAGCGCGACCTGGCGCACGAACTGCTGACCCTGATTCCCGGCGTCAGCTGCGTCAAGCCGAAGGCGGCGATGTATCTGTTCCCCAAGCTCGACCCCAAGCACTACCCCATCCACGACGACCAGAAATTCATCCTCAACCTGCTGGAAGAAGAGCGTGTGCTGGTGGTGCAGGGCAGCGGCTTCAACTGGCCGCACCCCGACCACATCCGGGTGGTGTTCCTGCCGCACGAGGAAGACTTGACCGAGGCGATTTCGCGCATGAGCCGCTTCCTCGACCGCTATCGCGCCCATCGCTGATTATTTTTGACTGAGATCACACAATGAAACCCATCAACATCGGCCTGCTGGGCCTGGGAACCGTCGGCGGCGGCACGCTCACCGTGCTGCGCCGCAACGCCGAAGAAATCACCCGTCGTGCCGGCCGCGAAATCCGCGTGCTGCGCGCGGCGGTGCGCAATCTCGACAAGGCCAAGGCACTGGCCGGTGATCTGCCGCTGACGACCAACCCGTTCGACGTGGTCGACGATCCTGCGATCGACATCGTGGTCGAGCTGATCGGCGGCCTGGAACCGGCGCGCGAACTGGTGATGCAGGCGATCGCCAACGGCAAGCACGTGGTGACCGCCAACAAGCACCTGGTCGCCAAGCACGGCAACGAAATCTTCGCCGCGGCGCAGGCCAAGGGCGTGATGGTGACGTTCGAGGCGGCGGTGGCGGGCGGCATTCCCATCATCAAGGCGCTGCGCGAAGGCCTTTCCGCCAACCGCATCGAGTGGCTGGCCGGCATCATCAACGGCACCAGCAATTTCATTCTCACCGAGATGCGCGACAAGGGCGCCGCCTTCGACGACGTGCTGAAGGAAGCGCAGCGTCTGGGCTACGCCGAGGCCGACCCGACCTTCGACATCGAGGGCATCGACGCCGCGCACAAGCTGACCATCCTGTCGGCGATCGCCTTCGGCATCCCGATGCAGTTCGAGCGCGCCTATACGGAAGGGATTTCCAGGCTTACCCGCGAGGACGTGCAGTACGCCGAGGAACTCGGCTACCGCATCAAGCTCTTGGGCATCGCACGGCGCGCCGAGGCCGGCATCGAGCTGCGCGTGCACCCGACGCTGATCCCCGAGCGGCGCCTCATCGCCAACGTCGACGGCGCGATGAACGCCGTGCTGGTGAAGGGCGACGCCGTTGGCCCGACGCTGTATTACGGCGCCGGCGCCGGCGCCGAGCCGACCGCCTCTTCCGTGGTCGCCGATCTGATCGACGTCACCCGCCTGCATACCGCCGACCCGCACCACCGCGTGCCGCATCTGGCGTTCCAGCCCGACCAGCTGGCGGACACGCCGATCCTGCCGATGGACGCGGTGCGCACCGCGTACTACCTGCGCCTGCGCGCCTTCGACCGCCCCGGCGTGCTGGCCGACATCACCCGCATCTTGGCCGACAGCGATATCTCGATCGACGCCATGGTGCAGAAGGAGCCCGCCGAGGGCGAGGAGCAGGTCAACATCATCCTGCTGACCCACATCACGGTGGAAAAAAACATCAATGCCGCGATCGCCAAGATCGAGGCGCTCGACGCCGTGGCGGGGCAGGTGATGCGCATCCGTCTCGAAGAACTGGCGGCCAGGTAATCAGGGTCAAGCAATGAACTACCTCAGCACGCGCGGTCTTGCGCCGCAATTACGCTTCTCCGAAATCCTGCTCGGCGGGCTCGCCAGCGACGGCGGCCTCTATGTGCCGGAGACCTACCCGCGCTTTACCGACGCCGAACTCGCGGCGATGCGCGGGATGGATTACCGCGAACTGGCCTTCGCCGTGCTGTCGCGCCTGATCGACGACATCCCGCACGACGACCTGCGCCGGCTGATCGACAAGACCTACACCGCCGACGTCTACCGCTACGCCAACCCGGGCGAGAACGCCGAGGACATCACCCCGCTGAAAACGCTGGAACCCGGCCTGCACGTGCTGGCGCTGTCGAACGGCCCGACGCTGGCGTTCAAGGACATGGCGATGCAGCTGCTCGGCAACCTGTTCGAGTATGTGCTCGACAAGACCCACGGCGAATTGAACATCCTCGGCGCAACGTCGGGCGACACCGGTTCGGCCGCCGAATACGCGATGCGCGGCAAGCGCGGCATCCGCGTCTTCATGCTGTCGCCGGAGCACGGCATGACGCGCTTCCAGCAGGCACAGATGTACGCGCTCACCGACGCCAACATCCACAATCTCGTCATTCGCGGTGTGTTCGACCAGTGCCAGGACATCGTCAAGGCCGTGTCGAACGATCTCGAATTCAAGACCCAACACCACATCGGCGCGGTCAACTCGATCAACTGGGCGCGCGTCGCAGCACAGAGCGTTTACTACTTCAAAGCCTACTTCGCGGCCACGCGCAGCAACGACCAGAGCGTGTCGTTTTCGGTGCCCTCGGGCAACTTCGGCAACGTCTGCGCCGGCCACATCGCGCGTCAGATGGGCCTGCCGATCAGGAAACTGATCGTCGCCACCAACGAAAACGACGTGCTCGACGAGTTCTTCCGCACCGGCGTCTACCGGCCGCGCCCGGAAACCAGGCACACCTCCAGCCCGTCGATGGACATTTCCAAGGCGTCCAACTTCGAGCGCTTCGTGTTCGACCTCGCCGGGCGCGACGCCGCCAGGGTCCGCGGCCTGTGGAGCGCGGTTGAATCCGGCGGCAGCTTCGATCTCGCGGGCGACGGCCTGTTCGGCCGCGTCGCTGAATTCGGTATGGTCTCGGGATCGAGCAGCCACGCCAACCGCATCGACACCATCCGCACCGTGTACGAGGTGTACGGCACGATGATCGATCCGCACACCGCCGACGGACTGAAAGTCGGCCTGGAGCACCGCGAACCGGGCGTGCCGCTGATCTGCATGGAAACCGCGCAGCCCGCCAAGTTCGAGGATGCGATCCGCGAAGCGCTCGGCATCGAGCCTTCGCGTCCGGCCGAACTGGCCGGCCTGGAAGCGCAGCCGCAGAAAAAACACGTCCTCGACGCCGACGTCGATGCGGTCAAGCAATTCATCGCCGACCACGCCGCCTGAGCCAGGCCAGCCAGAAAGCCTCGGCAGGCTGGAGGAGAAGGTGCGGGCGTGTACCGTCTGCGCCGCAAACCTGCCGCATTCCCCGCGTCCCGTCCTGCGCGTTTCCCCCACTGCGCGCCTGCTGATCGTCGGCCAGGCACCGGGGCGGCGCGTGCACGAGACCGGCATTCCATGGAACGACCCCTCCGGCGATTTGCTGCGGCAGTGGCTTGGCATGACGCGCGAGCAGTTCTACGACGTCTCGCGCATCGCCATCGTCCCCACCGGCCTGTGCTATCCCGGAACGGTGAAGGGCAGCGACCTGCCGCCGCGTCCGGAATGCGCACCGCTGTGGCATCCGCAACTGCGCGCGGCGATGCCCGACATCCGGCTCACCCTGCTGGTCGGCGCCTATGCCCATGCGTATTACATGGGCCGCCGCCGCGGCCGCACGCTGGCCGACACGGTGGCCGCCTGGCGTGAATTCGTCCCGGACTATTTCCCGCTGCCGCACCCCAGCCCGCGTAATCGTCTATGGCTCAAGCGCCACCCCTGGTTCGGGCAGGAGGTGTTGCCGGCCCTGCGCGAACGGGTTGGAGCCGCGCTGGCAACAGACGATAATGGCGGCGCCCGCGAGCATGTCTAACAATCAACCAAGCACCTCAGGATCGAACGCCGCATGAAACTCGTCACCTCGCTCACCAGCCCTTATGGCCGCAAAGCCCGTGTGGTGCTGTTGGAAAAGAAAATTCCGTTCCAGCTCCAGGTCGAAAATCCCTGGTTGCCAGACAGCCCCGTTGCCGGCCTCAATCCGCTCGGCAAGGTGCCGGTGCTGGTGCTGGAAGACGGGGGCAGCGTGTTTGATTCGCGCGTCATCGTCGAATATCTCGACCACGTCAGCCCCGTGGCGCACCTGATCCCGTCGGAACCGAAAAGCCGCATGATCGTGCGCGGCATCGAAGCCCTGGCCGACGGCATCACCGATGCCACGGTGGCGATTTACCTGGAAAGGAAGCGCCCGCCCGAACAGCAGAGCAGCGACTGGCTGGTGCTGCAGGAAAAAACCCTGTTCCGCGGGCTGGGAGCCCTGTCGGAAGCGCTGGGCGAAAAGCCATGGTACCTCGGCAACAGCATGACGCTCGCCGATGTCGCCTGCGGCTGCACGCTCGGCTATCTGGAACTGCGCGCCCCCGGAATCGACTGGCGCACCGCGCATCCCAATCTGGCCAGGCTCGCCGACAAGCTGGCGACGCGCGCGTCGTTCAAGGAAACGGTTCCCGTCGTCTGAACCGTCATTGCGACGAAGCCGAAGCAACCCGGAATATCAGCCGGAACGACGACCTCTGGATCGCCACGGCTCTACGAGCCTCGCGATGACCCCCGGCATTCGTTAAGGAGAAGAGTATGGCCTTTGCAATCGCAACCCTCGCAGGTGGCTGCTTCTGGTGCATCAAAACGGTGTTCGCTGCACAACGTCGGTTTTTTCTTTGCGAGGCAATTTGCCCCCCCTCCAAAAGTACCATTTAATTTCATGTGGTCTAAAATTACCATTTGTCGTCTTGCGGATACTTTTATCGTCTTGCGGATACTGGAAACCTTGAGACTGAAGCCGCATTGGAGAGGATGCTGTGAGGCATCGGCGGTATGTCGACGGTATGGGTGGATGCTGCGCACGCTTCGCAATCATCCTTTGACTTGAAATGAATGAAACGTTTTGCCGTTCGCGGCCAACGAACCTTTTGGATTTGAACGATGGCAGACGAAGCTCAAAAAGAAGCTCAAAAAGAAGCTCAAAAAACCGAAGGCAAGGGCGGGGTTTTCAGGAAATGCCTGAGCTTGCGCATGACCGTGGCCGGCGCTGTCGTGGCCGGCATTCTGGGCGGCGTGATCATCTGGGGCGCCCTCAACATGGGCATGGAATATACGAATCGTTCGGATTTCTGCATGTCCTGCCATGAAATGACCATCCCTTTCGAGGAGCTGAAGCAGACTGTCCATTACAAGAACCGCAGCGGGACGACGGTGCAATGCGCGGATTGCCATGTCGCCAGCAGCAAGACCCCTACCGACTACCTGTTCAAGTCGATGCAAAAGATCATTGCGGCGCGCGACATCATCGGGCACATCAAGGGTACGATCGACACGCCGGAGAAGTTCGAGGCGCATCGCCTGGTGATGGCGAAGCGCGTCTGGGCGCAGATGGAGAAGCGCGACTCGAAGGAATGCCGCAACTGTCACGACTTCAATACCATGGATCCGGAAAAACAGAAGGATCGCTCCGTGGTCAAGCACGAAGGCGCCATCGAGGACGGCATGACATGCATCGACTGCCACAAGGGGGTCGCCCACAAGGCGGTGCATCAGCTGCTGGAGCAGGAGCAAGCGGCCCAGGCGGCGCAGTAAGGGCTAGGCTGTCGGTATGTGCAGTCGCCCTCGATACATTTTCGGATTATTTGAAGGAGCTTGGAGATGAAAAAGATCGCATTGTTTTTAACCGGCGCACTGGTCGCCGGTGGGGTGTCCGCGGCGCCGGACTGGAGCAAGGTCCCCCAGCGCAAGATGACTTTGTTCTATCCGGGCCAAGCCTCGCTTGAATGGGTGATGAACAAGCCTGACCACTCGGCGGTACCGGACATCGTGAATAAGAAGCGCACGTGTGCGAAGTGCCACGAAGGCGATGCCAACGAAATCGGTGACAACATTGTTGCCGGCAAGCCGCTCGGCAGTTCCAAGACCGTGCTTGAACCGACGCCTCCGGCCGGCAAGGCAGGATCCATCCCGGTGATGTTCCAGGCCGCGCATGATGGGAACAAGATCTATTTCCGCTTCGAGTGGGTGCCCCCCAAGATTGGCACGAAGAAGCTCGACAAGAAGAATGAAGTCAAGCTGACCATGATGTTCGACGGCGGCGGCACGGTCGAAGGCGCCGAAATAAATGGCTGCTGGGCAACCTGCCACAGCGATCTGCGCACCATGAAAAACGCCAAGGACGACAAAAAGACCAAGTACATCAAGAACGGCAATCTTGCCTCCGGCAAGTTCATGGACCTGATGCAATACCGCAGTGGCGAAAAGACGCCGGCTGACGGTTATGTCGCCGAATCCCGTTACATGGAAGGCGGCAAGGCGCTCGTCAAGGCGGAGGGCAAGAAGGAGGGCAACAAGTGGGTGGTGACCCTCGAGCGCACTTTGGCCGGCGGCGGCAAGGGCGACCATGCCATTGCCGCCGGCAAGGTATATAACTTCGGCTTCGCCATTCACGAGGACTACACCAACGCCCGCTTCCATTATGTTTCGCTGGGCTACCAGTTCGGGCTGGACAAACCCAATCCGGGCGTGAAGAGCTACATTGACGTACAAAAGCAATAAGGAGCAAAGTGGTTTTGGTTTTTGACTACACTTTGTGTTGGCGAGCAGTACTTTCATCAAACCTGAGGAGACAAAAAATGACGATGAAGTGGAGAGGATGGGCGCTGACCACAGGCGTCCTGGCTATATCTGCGATGGCGCAGGCGGCACCGCCAACTGCGGCGATGCTGTCCTATGCCTGTGCCGGCTGTCATGGTACCAACGGCGGCAGCGCCGGCCCGAGCATGCCGAGCCTGGCCGGTCAGTCGAAGGAATCCATCGTCGACGCCATGACGAAATTCAAGAGCGGTGCACGCCCGGCATCGGTCATGGGCCGTCTGGCGAAGGGCTACAGTGATGCCGAGATCGCCGCCATGGGCGAGTTTTTTTCCAAGCAGAAGATCCATGTGACGAACCAGTCCCTTGATCCGGCGAAGGTCGCCAGGGGCGCCAGCCTGCAGGAAGCCAACTGCAGCCGCTGCCATATCGATGACGGCAAGGAAGGCAAGGACGACACCCCTGTCATGGCCAGCCAGTGGCTGACTTATCTGCAGATCCAGATGGCGGACTATCTGACGGGCCATCGCAAGATGCCGGAAAAGATGAAAGAGAAGGTCGATCCCATGTCCAAGGAAGACCTGGACGCCCTCTTGCACTTCTACGCTAGCGTTAAATAATAAGGGAGGAATGAACATGACTCTGGAACGCAGAAATTTCCTGAAGCTGCTCGGCGCCGGCGCCGGTGTCGCAACCGCCGGGCTGGCCGGTTGCGCCACGCAACAGCCTGGACCTGCCAGCGCGTCTACACGCAAAGTGGTGGTGATCGGCGGCGGCTATGGCGGCACGATCGCCGCCAAGTACATTCGCATGATGGATCCGTCCATCGAGGTGACGCTGATCGAGCGCAACGACCATTTCGTGTCCTGCCCGTTCTCCAATCTCTATCTCGGCGGACTGATGAAGGACCTGTCGCCGCTGACCATCAAGTATGACAAGCTGGCCGCCAACCACGGCATCAAGGTGGTCCAGGCCGAGGTCACGGGCATCGACGCCGCGGGCCACAGCGTGACGACCAGCAAGGGCGTCTTCAAGTACGATCGCCTCGTGGTTTCTCCCGGCATCGAGTTCCGTACCGACGAGATCAAGGGCTACGATATTGCCTCCACGCCCGAAGTCATGCCCCATGCCTGGAAGGCAGGACCGCAGACCATCCTGCTGCGCAAGCAACTGGAAGCCTTGAAGCCGGGCGACAACGTGGTGATCTCCATTCCCCTGGCGCCCTTCCGCTGTCCGCCCGGACCCTACGAGCGGGCCAGCATGATTGCCATGTACCTCAAGCAGCACAAACCCGGCTCCAAGGTCATCGTTCTTGACGCCAACCCGGACATCGTCTCCAAAAAGGGCCTGTTCATGAAGGGCTGGAAGAAGCACTACGATGGCCTCATCGACTACCGTCCGGCCAAGAAGGTCACGGAAGTGGATACCCGGAATATGGCCGTGCTGATCGAGGGCATCGAAGAAGTCAGGGGCGCCGTCATCAACCTCATCCCGCCCCAGAAGGCCGGTCATATCGCTCATGTCGCCGGCCTGGTGGGTGAGGACAAGAAGTGGTGTCCGGTCAATCCGATGACGTTCGAGTCCACCCTGCACAAGGACATCCATGTCATCGGCGATTCTTCGATCGCCGGCGCCATGCCCAAGTCTGGCTACTCGGCCAACTCGGAAGCCAAGGTCTGCGCCAGCAGTATCGTGGCACTGATGAACGGCAAGGAGATCACCGAAATGTCCGGCATCAACACCTGTTACAGCTACCTGTCAGCCAAGGAAGCCGTCAGCGTCACCGGCGTCTATCGGGTGAACAAGGAGAAGAATGTCATCGAGGCGGTACCGGGCTCGGTTGGCGTCTCTCCCGATCTCTCCGAGGTCGAAGCGATCTATGCCGAAAGCTGGTTGAAGAACATCCTGACCGAAATGTCGACCTGATTGCTGCTTTACGCGCCAAACAAACCCCGCCGTTGCGGGGTTTGTTTTTTGGAGCCCCCTGAAAATGCCGGGGCAAACTTGGCCGGATCAATTCCGGCTGTTGTAAGCTTCCTATCGAACGCGCCTTCCCGCACCGGGGTTGACGTTCCCGCTGGGCGCATTGATGCCGCCTGGAACGGGGGGCGCCATCAATGAGCGTACTTCCCTAATGGAGGGGTCTATGTCCCATGCAGTAGCGACTTTGGCAGGCGGCTGTTTCTGGTGCATCGAAACGGTGTTCAACCAGCTGCGCGGCGTCGAATCCGCGGTGTCGGGCTACATGGGCGGACACACGGCGAACCCCGCCTATGCGGACGTCTGCAACGGCGACACCGGCCACGCCGAAGTGGTGCAGGTGCGCTTCGATCCGGACGTGATCTCGTATCGCGAGCTGCTCGAAATCTTCTTCACTCTGCACGACCCGACCCAGCTCAACCGCCAGGGCAACGACGTCGGCACCCAGTACCGCTCGGCGATTTTCTGGCACACGCCGGAACAGAAGGTCGAGGCGGAAGCCGCGATCGCGGAGCTGACGGCATCAAGGCAGTTCGCCGCGCCCATCGTCACGGAAGTCACCGAGGCGACGACTTTCTACCCCGCCGAGGACTACCACCAGCGCTACTTCGAGCAGAACCCGCATCAGCCGTATTGCCAGTTTGTGGTGGCACCGAAGGTCGAGAAGGCGCGGGCGAAGTTTTCCGGCAGGCTCAAAACCTGATAAACATCTAGCCCGTGGCCGGCCTCCCGAAGATGACGTAACGTCAGGGTGCGAACCTTTGACAAGACGTCATCAACCAGGAGACCGAAATGGAACTGTACGCGGGGATAGACTTGCACTCAAACAACAGCGTCGTCGTGGTATTGGATGCGAATGACCGGGAGGTCTATCGCAAACGCCTGCCGAACGATCTGGGCATGATCGTTGAAGCGCTGCGATCCTGCGGGCCGATCAATGCCGTTGCCGTGGAATCCACCTTCAACTGGTACTGGCTCGTCGACGGCTTGCAGGATGCAGGTTATGCCACGCGGCTCGTCAATACTGCCGCCGTCAAACAATACGACGGTCTCAAGCACAGCGGCGATTTCAGCGATGCGCGGCACCTGGCGCACCTGTTGCGTCTGGGCATATTGCCGACCGGCTACATCTATCCGCGCAACGCGCGTGCCGTGCGCGACCTGCTGCGCAAGCGCAGCCAGCTCGTGCGCCAACGCACCACCCAGATCCTTTCCATGCAGAACCTGCTCGCCCGCAACCTCGGTGTGCAAGCCAGCGGCAACGAGATCAAGCGCTGGCAAACCGCCAATATTGAAGCCCTCGCGCTGTTGCCGGAACAACGGCTGGCCCTGCAAAGCAACCTCGCGGTCATGCAATGCCTGGACGAGCAGATCGGCACGCTGGAAGGCGCCATTCTCAAACAGGCGCGCCTGCTACCGGAGTTCCATGCATTGCGCACCGTGAGCGGGATTGGCGAGGTACTCGCGCTGACCATCGCACTCGAAACCGGGGATATCAGCCGCTTCGGAACACCAGGCGACTTCGCTTCTTACGCACGTACCGTCAATAGCCGGCATGAGTCGAACGGTAAGAAGAAGGGCGAAGGCAACACCAAGTGTGGGAACAAGCACCTGGCCTGGGCCTTCGTCGAAGCTGCGCATTTCGCGGTGCGCTACGATGCCCAGATCAAGCGCTGGTACCAGAAGAAAGCCAGCAAGACGTTGCCGGTGGTGGCGATCAAGGCAGTGGCGCACAAGCTGGCACGGGCTTGTTATCACGTCATGAAGACAGGAGAACCCTTCGAGACCGCCCGCGCCTTCAGTTGAAGATCAATGGGGCGTTGCGCGCGAGTCGGCCAAGGGGTTGGCAGAACCAAAAGACCTGATTGAACGCGCGCAACGGCCCCGCCCGAGCAACACGCAACACGGTGCCCGCATTGCGAGCCATGACTGGGTTGGACGCCGCAAGGCGAGCCAAAGATCTGTGCGGGCCGGAAGACGGCCTGCCGCTATTGGACGCAATGGGGAACAGAGGGTTTTCTGGGGCGGCGATGCCGCCAGGGGCCACGCAGAGCATCGCGCCGGCCTTGATCCTGATGGGTGACTGGTGCGCCTGAGCGCAACCGATACATCGAGAACCAAGTGTGCCGATTCGCGGTTGATGCGGGAAAAAAGCAGTAAAAATGAATGCGCCTGTCGGCGCAGATTTTTGTTCGCCCCTATTGACGGAGGGGGCTAATGGGTGACTCTGATGCCCGGTATTGGATGATGAATATATTGAAAACGAGGTATTCGCTTCGAGTTTTCGGCATCCTGTTAACCGTTGGGCTGCTGGTTTTGCAGACCGCCTGTAGCAATCAGGAGAGCGACACTGCGAAGCTTGTTAAGACCGTCAAACTATCAAAACCCCCGATGCAGACAGCGTGGCGTCCTGACGGCAAGCGGTTTCTGGCGGATGGGTTTGGCAGTCTGGCGGTTTGGGATGCCGCTACTGGAAAGCAGATTGCAACTCCTCCTCTATGGGTGGCTTCAGATTCCGTTTTATATAGCCCGGATGGCCGTCTTTTGGTGCTCTCTAAGTTTGTGAGAGAACCACATAAAATAAACTCGGTAGTGGTGCTGGATGCCCAAGACCATCGTGTAATACGCGAATTTACCGATATGTATCTAATCGACCATGGCAAGGCGTTTAGTCCGGACTCGCGTTTATTGGTGGCCATAGCAGATAAAAAAACCGGCTACAGTAATGTGGCGGCAGTTTTGGACGTAGAAACCGGGGCTGTTATAGCCGAATTGAAGACCCTGCATACCGACCCCAATGCAAAGGGAGAAGACTCTATTCGGAGAGTTGTTTATAGCCCCGATGGCGCAATGGTAGTGATTGCTTTCGTCACTAACAAGATTGATGTCTGGTCAACCAAAGATTGGCGTCTCATTAAAACCTTCAAGGCGCACAAGAATTGGATTTCTTCTATGGCAGTCAGTCCCGATGGGAAATGGCTGGTTACCGGAAACGTTTCAGGTGGCACAGGAGGACATTACGACCCGGCTACTGGAATAACAACTGAAATCAAATACGATGACCCTATCAAGATTTGGGACACCTCAACTTGGCAGCAAGTTGGGGCACTACCCATCCATGACAAACGGACTTCTTCACTGGCTTTTCTCCCAGATGGCAAACATCTTATTTCTGCGAACGAAGACCGGATTCTGTTCTGGAATATGCAAACCAGAAAGCAAGTGGGGGTCATCAAAGGTGGGTTCAAAGGCGGGGGCGCGTTAAATTTTGCATTAAGCAAGGATGGTGAATACTTGGTGGTGGGAGGTATGGGGACATTGGAAGTGCAGGTCTGGAAAATTGTCGGTCAATTAAACTAATTCTGGAGAAATGAAATGGCTACAACAACCGATTATGTAGTCGCCCCTGCAAAACCCTCACACCCCGCATAAAACAAAGGAATTCACCTGAATTCCCCACACCGGAATCTCGCAGGAATTAAAATAACAGGCGCCGAAACCTGAGAGAAATCGACCGCCGAGAGACGAGATGACCGA
>JAJPEP010000040.1 GCA_021166845.1 Thiobacillus sp. | reverse complement strand
CCGTGATCGGCTCAGCGCTTGACCGGCTTGGCGGCGATCTCCTCGAGGCGGCGCGCCTTGATCACCTGGCCGTTCAGTGCGGCCTCCTTCGCGCTGCCGCCGTAGGCGACGACCATCAGCTGGCTGTAGTACAGCACCGGGATGTTGAACTTGGTGCCGTATGTCTTGTTGATCTGGCCCTGGTAGATCTCGACGTTGGCCTGGCACAGCGGGCACGGCGTCACGATCATCTCGGCGCCGTGGTCGTAGGCCGACTCGACGATGTCCTTGATCTGCGCCTGGGCCTTTTCCGGCTCGGAGAACGCCAGCGCACCGCCGCAGCAGGTGACCTTCATGTCGTATTCGGGGATCGCCTCGGCGCCGACCATCTCGACCATCTTGTCGAGATACATCGGGTTCTCGAACGACTCGCCGGCGACGCCGAACGGGCGGTTGGTCTGGCAGCCGACGTAGCCGGCGATCTTGACGCCTTCGAGCGGCCGCACGACGTGCTTCGCCATTTCCTCGAAACCCAAGTCCTCGATCAGCACCTCGACCATGTGGCGGACTTCCGGCATTTCGTTGATCGTAAGGCCGGCTTCCTTCAGCGCTTCGCGGGTGTCGGCCATCAACGTGTCGGAGTGCGTCAGCCGCTCGCGGGTTTCGCGCGCGCCCAGCCAGCAGGCGGCGCAGGTGGCGACGATTTCCTGGCCGGGCAGGTTCTTCTCGGACAGGGCGAAATTGCGCGCATTCATCACGTGGCGCGGCAGTTCGCCGGCCTCGGCGTAGCCGATCGACGCGCCGCAGCAGTTCCAGTCGGGGATCTCGGTGAGCTTGACGTCGAGCGTCTTGCACATCGACTCGACCGAGGTCAGGTAGTTGGAGGCGGAAGCGCCCTTCTGCGATGAGCAGCCGGGGTAAAACGCATATTCATGTTTGGCCATATTTGTCTCCTCAACCGGCTATCTTGGCGGTCTTGCGGCCGCGTTCGATTTCGTAGGCTTTTTTCAGCATGGCATGGACGCCCTTCTGGTCCTTGCACTTGTGGCCGCCGAACAGCTCCATCACGTTCAGACGCTTGGCCTTGACCAGGCCCAGCGCGACCGACTGCATCGCCATGCCGTTCTTGATGCCCTGGACGAAGCCGTCCTTGAAGTACAGGCCCATCGACAGCTTGAGTTCGTTGACGCGTCCGGTATGCGTGCAGTTTTTCCAGAACAGGCCGGAAAAGAAGCGCGTCGGCTGCATCTTCGGCGCCACGCCGAGCCGGTGCGCGTATTCGGCGATGCCGTGCATGATGTGGGTAATCGGCAGCTTGCGCGGACAGCGCACGATGCAGTTGTAGCAGGAGGTGCAGTTCCACATCGAGGTGGTGGTCAGCACTTCCTCGCGCTTGCCGGCGCGGATCATCATGAAGAGTTCCTGAGGCGGATGTTCCCATGCGCTCTGGAAGTTGGTCGGGCAGGAACCGGAGCAGACGCCGCATTGCATGCACATCTTGACCCAGTCGCCCATCTCGACCTGTTCTTCGATTTCCTTCAGGAAATTGTTGCGGTATTTCTCCGCCATTGCGGTGTTTGCGCTCATGTCGTTTCCTTGCCTGCTGAATGATGCATCGTCAAGAATGGCCGATGCACGACTAGAAGCCTTTGAACGGGCTGGGGCCAACGGCGACCAGCTCGGCGGCATACTTGTTGATCATTTCCGGAACCCGCTCGATGTCGGTAATCGCGACTTCGAGATCGCGCACACGCTCCGATTCCAGATTCAGCGTCTTCAGCGTGTCGTCGATCTTGGACATGCGCACGCGGCCCAGCTCCGAGCCCTTGACGAAGTGGCACTGGTATTCGTCGCCGGATTTGCAGCCCATCAGCATCACGCCGTCGTAGCCGGCGTTGAGCGCATCGGTGATCCAGATGGTATTGACCGAACCCAGGCAGCGGATCGGAATGATGCGCACAAACGCCGAATACTCGTTGCGGCTCATCCCCGCCATGTCGAGCGCCGGATAGGCGTCGTTTTCGCATGCCAGAATCAGGATGCGCGGCTTCTCGGAGAATTCGTCGGGAATGTCGACCGCCTTGATCTGCGCGCCGACCGAGTTGACCGAGTAGTTCTCGAACGAGATCACGCGCACCGGGCAGGCGCCCATGCAGGTGCCGCAACGGCGGCAGCGCGATTCGTTGAACACCGGAAAGCGCTTCTCGTCCTCGTCGATGGCGCCGAACGGGCATTCCACCGTGCAGCGCTTGCACTGGGTGCAGCCTTCCAGCCGCACTTTCGGGAACGACAGGTCGCCCGAACGCGGATGCGCGGCTCGGCCGAGTTCGGCGTTTTCCAGCGCCTGGATCGCCTTCAGCGCGGCGCCGGTGGCGTCCTC
Organism: Thiobacillus sp.; assembly: GCA_021166845.1. Lineage (GTDB taxonomy): Bacteria > Pseudomonadota > Gammaproteobacteria > Burkholderiales > Thiobacillaceae > Thiobacillus. Next base: position 8,738 of record JAJPEP010000040.1, on the reverse strand, counting down.
GCGCGCCTGCACCATGTCCATCGGGCGACGCACCGGGCCGGCCGTGTAGATGCCGGTGCGACGGGTCTCGTAGGGGAAGCAGATGAAGTGCGAATCGGTGAAGCCCTGCTTCAGCTGCGGCACGTCCGGACCCTGACGGTAGGTCAGATTGAGGATGGAAATCGGCTTCACTTCCACCGCGCCTTCGGCTTGCGGCTCGCCTTCCTGGCCTTCGACCTGCGGCTTGGTCAGCGCGTCGATGTTGATGCCCGAGTTCGCCACCTGGCCGGTGGCCAGCACCACCAGGTCGACCTCGACTTCGGCCGCGTCCTTGTCGTCGAGGATGAGGTCGTGGAACTTCACCGTGCTGGTGGCGCCGCTGGGCACCACTTCGGCGACACGGCCCTTGGTGAAGATGACGCCCTTCTCCTGCGCGCTGCGGTAGAAGTCCTCGCCGTTGCCCGGCGTGCGCAGGTCAGTGTAGATGATCGTGGTGTCGATGGACGGGTTGGCGTCCTTGAAGTACATCGCCTGCTTGATGCTGGCGTTGCAGCAGAAGCCCGAGCAGTACGACAGATGCTGGCCGCTGGTGTCGCGCTGTCCGGCGCACTGCACGAATACCACCGACTTGACCGGCGCACCGTCCGAAGGACGGCGGATCACGCCGTCACCCGCTGCTGCAGCATTAGCCAGCGCTTCGAGTCCGGCCTGGTCGACCACGTTGGGCGACTTGCCTCCGCCGAGTTCCGGCAGCTTGTTCATGTCGTACAGGGTGAAGCCGGTCGCCTGCACGATGGCGCCAATGTCTTCGGTATGCGATGCGCCCGATTCGGTGGCGACCTCCACCACAAAACGCCCCGGTGCGCCGTCGGTCCTGGCAATGGTCGCGTTCAGATACAGCTTGATGTTGCTGTCGGCCAGCACCTGCGAAATCAGGTTGGCCACGCCGGTGTCCACCGGGGACTTGTAAGGCTCGTGCACCGGCCCTTGCTTGTAGAGCTTGGCTGCCCAGCCGCCGAGCGCACCGGTTTTTTCAACCAGCACGACCGGGTAGCCGGTCTTCGATGCTTCGATTGCCGTGGTCATGCCGGTGAGGCCGCCGCCCACCACCAGCAGGGTCTTGCTGCTGCCGGTGTTGGGGTTGCCCGCGGGCGCGGTCATCGCCTTCACTTCGGCGCAGCCCATGCGGATGTAGTCTTCCGCCATTTCCTGGGTGGTTTCGCGCGCCTCGTCGGTGTCGGGGCGAATCCAGATCACGCCTTCGCGCAGGTTGGCGCGTGCCACCGCGTTTTCGGGGAAGAAGAACGCTTCGGTCTTGGCACGGCGCGAGCAGGCGCCGATCATGACGTGGGTGACGCCCTCGTTGGCGATGTCGTTCTTGATCATCGCCACGCCGTCGGCGTTGCACAGGAAATCGTGCGATTTCGCCAACGGCACCTTGCCGTCCTTCTGTGCGATCTTGACCAGCGCGTCCGTATCCAGACGCTCGCCCAGTCCGCAGCCCTTGCAGATATACGCTGCGACTTTGATGTCAGCCATGGTTTAAGCCTCCGCCTTTGCTACTTTGTTGACCACCTGGATGGCTCTCAATGCCGCCGCGGTGGCCGATTGCACTGCACGGTTCACGTCCAGAGCGTTCGATGCGCAGCCCGCGCCGAACACCGCGCCGTTGGCCGGGTCGGCCTCGATGAAGCCGCTGGAGTCGGCCACGATATGGCCGGGAATGTTGATGCCCTTGACCGAGGGTTCCATGCCGACGGCCAGCACCACCAGGTCGTGCGGCGTGGTGTAACGCTTGTAGCCTTCGGTATTGACGCCCCAGCACACCGGGTTGCCGTGCTCGTCTTCGGTGATCTTCGCGACCTTGGACTTGATGAAGGTGACCGAGGGATCGGCCTGCACCTTCTGGTAGAAATCCTCGAAGCGGTCGATGGCGCGGATGTCGATGTAGTAGATGGTCGACTTGCCGTCTTCCGGGTATTTCTCGCGCACGTAATGCGTCTGCTTCAGCGACGCCATGCAGCAAATCCGGGAACAGTGGCGCAGATGGTTTTCGTCGCGCGAGCCGGCGCACTGGATGAAAGCGATGTTCTTCGCTTCCTTGCCGTCGGACGGGCGCAGGATCTTGCCGCCGGTGGGACCGTGGATGTCGGCCAGGCGCTCGAATTCCACGCTGGTGATGACGTTCTTGAAGCGGTCATAGCCATAGGGCTGAATCTTCGCCGCGTCGTAGGGCTGCCAGCCGGTCGCCCACACCACCGCGCCGGCCTTGACCTGGATCGTTTCCTCCTGCATGTCGAGGTCGACCGCGCCGTATTTGCACGCAGCTTTCGCGCGGTCGGCGTCGGCCGTGCCGATGATCGCCGGGTCCAGCACGTAGCGCTGCGGATAGGCCATCGCGTTCGGCAGGTAGGCCGCCTTGTGCTGGCCGAGGTTGTAGTTGAACGGATCGTCCACCATCGTCTCGACCGCGCGCGAGCAGTCGCCGCAGGCGGTGCAGTTCTCATTCACATAGCGCGGGCGGACCTTGATGGTGGCGGTGTAGTTGCCAGTGCCACCCTCGATGCCGGTCACTTCGGCCAGCGTCAGCAGGCGTATGCGGGGATTGCCCTTGAGGCGGCGCTGGTTGATCTCCAGTCCGCAGATGGGGTGGCACAACTTGGGAAAGTAGCGATAGAGCTGGGAAGTGCGTCCGCCCAGCGCGGGATTCTTCTCAACCAGAACGACGTTCTTGCCGGTTTCGGCCGCTTCAAGTGCGGCGGTCATGCCGGAAATCCCGCCGCCCACTACGAGTATGGTCTCGTTGGTCGCAACATGCTCCGTCATTGTTTCCTCCATCCGATGGATGCAAAGTAATCTGAAACCATCCGGAATACCCTCCCGGACAGCCGGGTTTTTAGCCCGGAGTGAATCCCTGAAATGGTACCCCGAAGGCCGCACCCGCCGCCACGGCCAAGCGCGCATTTTCAATCGAAGTTTTCTATGTACGAATAAACGAGGTTGTGTGCGGCACGGGTACGCGGGCGGGCACAGATGGGCCGGAAAAGAAACGGCCCGTTACTCCCTCTCTTCGCTTTCAGAGGCCTAACAAGTATACCCCTCCCTTTCCCCGCTGTCATGACAGCATGACATGCCACCTGACAACGCTGTCAGTTTCTTGGGCGTAAACATTAGGGGTAAATCCATTCCAATCAAGGTAATAAGGCGCTGGCACGCAAGGTGCTTATATCAAGATGCTTTTATCTCAGCACACCAAGGAAACAGATGACGAAGACAACCCGCTTATCTTGCGTAATGGCAGCCGTGCTGCACCTGACTTTTGGCATCGCCATGGCCGCAGACCATCCAGCAAACAATACCGAAGCACAGCACGCCGAGCCCACTGCTGTAAACGCCACTGAAAACCAGTCCACGCCCCAGGAGGAAGCCACCCAAAACCCATCGCAAAGCAAGACGCCCGCAACCCAAGAAGAATCGGCCAAAATCCAACAAGAACCGGACTGCAATTAATCGTCACGATTGCTTGTCCAGCATATTCCAGGAGACATACATAATGAAGCTTCGCACCCTATTCGCCGCATCCGCCCTGTTTACCGCCCTCGCCACGCCGATGGCGGCAAACGCATTGGATGTCAACATCGCCGCCGGCCTGCCGTCGGTGGACGTGATGCACAACGGCCAGAAAGTCAGCATCCAGCGCAATCAGGACCAGAACAACACCGTCAATCCTGACTTTGCCAAGACTTCACGCAAATGCCCGCCCTTCTGCATCCAGCCGGGCGAACTGGCGCCGGGTGTCGCGACCATCGGTGAACTGGAAGTCATTCACTATTTGAAGATGATGAGCGACGGCGACGCCAGCATTATGGTGGTCGACTCGCGCACCCCGGACTGGGTCGCGAAAGGCACGATCCCCGGCGCGATCAACATTCCATGGGACAAGCTCAACATCGGCAAGTCCGATCCCATCACCGTTCAGGACATTCTTGAAAAGCATTTCGGGGTCAAGAACCAGGACGGCTTCTACATGTTCGACAACGCCAAAACCGTCGTCATGTTCTGCAACGGACCCTGGTGCGGCCAATCGCCGACCAACATCAAGGGCCTGCTGAAGATCGGCTACCCAGCTGACAAGATCAAATGGTACCGCGGCGGCATGCAGGACTGGGAAGTGCTCGGCCTGAGCACGGCAAAGCCTTGAACCGGCAATAAGCCTACAAAATTCAGAGGATGAAATTCATGAAGAAAAATCTGCTCAAGCTTTCTGGCCTTGCCCTGGCGCTTGCCGCCACAATCGGCATGTCGGGCTGCGCTTCCAATGGCAACACGGCCGCCACGCCCGACAAACCCCTGGAAGTCGCCATCGCCGCCGGCCTGCCGTCGGTGGACGTGATGCACAACGGCCAGAAAGTCAGCATCCAGCGCAACCAGAAGCAGGACAACACCATCAACCCTGACTTTGCCAAGACCTCGCGCAAATGCCCGCCGTTCTGCATTCAGCCCGGTGTGCTGGCTCCCGGCGTGAAGACCATCGGTGAACTGGAAGTCATTCATTATCTGAAAAAAATGAGCGACGGCGACACGAGCATCATGGTGGTCGACTCGCGCACCCCGGACTGGGTCGAGAAAGGCACGATCCCCGGCGCGATCAACATCCCATGGGACAAGCTCAACATCGGCAAATCCGATCCCATCACCGTTCAGGAAATTCTTGAAAAGCATTTCGGGGTCAAGAACCAGGACGGCTTCAACATGTTCGACAACGCCAAAACCGTCGTCATGTTCTGCAACGGCCAATGGTGCGGCCAGTCTCCGACCAACATCAAGGGCTTGCTGAAAATCGGCTACCCGGCAGAAAAAATCAAGTGGTACCGGGGCGGCATGCAGGAATGGGAAGCACTCGGCCTGACCACCGTCAAGCCGGCGAAATAAGCGGCTTCACCCATAAAAAACGGGGCTTTGAGCCCCGTTTTTTATGGTCCTTCATACCCCAGTTCCGCCATTAAACATGCGGGGCAACCGGAGGCGGCACCGAAGCCGGCGCGGCATCGACGGTGACGATAGCATCCCCTTTATCTACCTTATCCTGCTGAAAGGCAACCGCTTTGCCCACAACGCCACCATGCCCTGCATGGCAACAGTTTCGAGAACAATTCGATTCATGTCGCGATGATGTTTGGCAGCGGCGATGCCGGCAAAAACGACTGGCGCGGCAACTACTGGGACGATTACGAGGATTTCGACCGCAATCACGATGGGATCGGCGACATCCCCCACGAGCTGTATATCTTTACCGACCGCATCTGGATGGAGATTCCCAAGGCGCGTTTTTTTCGCAATTCGCCGGTACAGAAACTGCTGGATTTTCTTGAACGACTGGCGCCGTTTTCCGCGCCGGGCATGATCCTGCGCGATCCGGCGCCGCTGTTCAACAAACCGGCTGGGCTGCGTTAGCTGCGTAGCCAGGTCAAGGGTTTTTGCCTGTGATGAGGAGGGGGCCGGGGCGCCCGACGTGATAGCCCTGCGCATAGTCGATACCGAACTGCCGGACCTCGTCCAGGATCGACTCGTCTTCGACATACTCCGCAATCGTCTTGATATTCAGTTCCTTGGCGAGCGTAACGATGCTCTTGGTGAAAGCCCGGTACTCGCTGTCGGTGAGTATGTTCCTGATGAATTCACCTTCGATCTTGATGTAATCGACGGCGAATCGCTTGATGTAGTGGAAAGAGGAATAGCCCGAGCCGAAGTCGTCGATGGCGAAGCTGAAGCCCCTGGATTTGAGATCCAGCACGAATTTTTCCAGCAGGCTCAGATTGCTGATGGTTTCCCGTTCGGTGATTTCGAACACGATGCGGCTGGGGTCGATCGCATAATCGATCGCCAGCTTGTTGATCCGGTTCATGAATTCGCCCACGATCAGGGCCTTGGGCGACAGGTTGACGAACAGCATGCCCTGGTAGTCCTGTTCCTTGATCTGGACAAAGGCTTTCTCGATCAGCTGATAGTCCATTTTGTGCGCCAACCCCATGGCTTCGGCCTCCTCGATGAAGTCATTGGCGGCAACGACGCGGTCGTCGACCTGAAGGCGCATCAGCAGTTCGTGAATGATCGCTTCGCCGTTTGCCGTGTTGATGATGGGCTGGAAGTAGGGGATGATGCGGCGCTCTTCGAGCGCCTTGACGATCATCAGGCCCTTGTCGCTGGCCTTCTTGAACACCTCCGCCATCTCTCCCTCGCTGGGGAAGGCAATGCAGTTCTTTCCGGATTTCTTCGCCTTGTACATCATGTTGTCGGCGACCAGGAACAGATCGCGCGGATTGTCGCCGTGCGCGGGATGGATGGCGATGCCGATGGAGGTCGTGGCCTTGATTCTGGCGCCGTCCGGGGTGTCCAGGGTGAATCCTTCGAGCAGCTCGGCAATGCGCTGGGCAACCCGGTATACCTGCGTCTCACCGGCTTCCGGCAGGATAATGGCGAACTCGTCGCCGCCGTAACGCACGAGCATGTCGGCATGACGCACCGCCTGGTGTAACAGATTGGCGAACGCTTGCAGGAATGCGTCGCCAAAATGATGGCCGTAGCGGTCATTGACGGTTTTGAAATTGTCCATATCCAGCACCATCACGCCGAATTCCTGGTGGTGGCGTTTCGCCCGGCCAACCTCGTAGCCCAGCAATTCCCAGAACATGCGCTGATTGTAGAGGTCGGTCAGCGGATCGCGCGTTGCGTAGTGCTCCAGGTCCTTGGTGTATTTATAAATGGCTTTCACCGAGCCAACCAGATTGAGCAGCGTGGTCAGGATGCTGCCGATCACGATATGCCGCACCGGGTCCAGCGCCATCGTGGACTGAACCCCGATGCCGACGATGCCGCCGATTTTCGGGGTTTCGAGCAGCAGGGACTTGGTTTGCAGTTCGATATCCCGGCGCGAAAGCTCCGGCAATGCCTTGCTGCCGTCCGAAACATGGTGGTTGATGTGCAGGATGCTCGCGCCATGAAAATGAGGATTCAACTCGAGTTGCGCGCGCACGATCTGTTCGAAAAGCTCGGTGGTGGCGGCTGATGGCGTATTGCGCCAGAACACTTCCCACTCGTAGCCCTCATCCTCGATGCGGAAGATCGTCAGCATGGCATAGGCATCGATAATCGAATTGATGTCCAGCAGCAGATCCTTGATGAATTCGCGCCAATCGCGCACCACGCTGGAAGTGATGATGAATTTTTCCAGCAGCTTGACCTCGAATTCGAGGATGTCCTTGTCGACTGCGACGTTTTTCAGCCGATCGACCAGCAGACTGATGTGATGGAATATTTCATTGAATTCCTCGAAGCCCAGATTGGTCTGGCTGACGTCGAGCTGGTTAAAATCCTTGATTGAGCCGATTGCCTCAATCTTTCCCCGGAACAAATCCATCGAGCCCCTGAAGCGTTTCATGGCAAAAACATAGACTCCACCCCCGGCCAGCAGCACAACGAAACCGACGGCCAGGAACAGGCCGATAAAATAGATTCTGACCTGGGCCGAGATGGGTTGCAGCGTATGCGTAATAGCGACGACTCCCAGGATGTCTCCCCCCGAGGCGTTTTTATGGCATTGAAGACATGAGGCCTGGGCCGCAAGCGGGTAGAAGTAGCGAATTTCCCGCGGATTCTGCCTGATCTCTTCCTTCCCGCCAGAAAGAACCCGTTTGACTTCTTCAGGCATGGCCGCTGGTCGGCCGGGGCCATAAAGTTTTTCGATGGAAGCGCTGCGATACACGGTTGTCTGATGTTGTGCCTTGGGGAAAGCCGAAATATCGGCGGCGATCGCCTCGTCCAGACTTTGGTGCGAACCGCCGCTGCGCAGGGCCTGGTAAAGGGAGTTGACGGATTGTTTGGCGATGCCTTGCGAGATTTCCAGCGTCTGTTGCTCAATCAGCTTTTCGTAAAGCAGGGAAGAGGTCAGGGTCGCACCGAAGAAAATCAGCAGGGCGGTGGTCACCGAGGCGATAAAAAAGAACCCTTTCAGCGTCTTAAGCTGGCGGGGCAACGCGGCAAGGGATATTTTCATCATGTTTCGATTCGTCGGCACACAGTCAGATGGGGTTTGAGAGTGAGGCTGTAAATCTCTAAATGTTCATGGTGCGATAATGCCATAAACAAAACTATTGATCCGGCAATGAAGTATGAATGCCGGATCCAGCCGATGCGATCTTTCAGAGAGGGGAAATGCGAGTCGGCTACCGCTACGCTCAAACGTGCGGCGTGACCGGAGGCAGCACCGAAGCCGGCGCCATGGACAACAGGGGACAGACCACGGTTTATCTCAATCACCAAACAACTCTCCCGACTCAGTCTCTGCCAACCGGCGTGGCCTACCCGATTTACCTGGTGCCGCACGCCGTCCCAACGCCGTCGTTACTTGTGCTGCAAAAGCAGCATTCCCCAATGCATAATTTCCATTCGTCGCACGGCGGATTTCATCAACCAAACCCGGCTCCAGTTCGTATCGAAACAATTCACGATAGGCCGCTTCGCGGCTTGCAGCATCTTCGCCCAGCGTCTGGTACAACAAATGCGGCTTCAATAACAGATCATGCTCACCTTGTGCGTTGCCCCGGTAACTCGACCAGCGATATTCCGCCGGGTGCTCTACCATCCCCGCCCGCACGGGATTCAATTCAATGTAACGCTGACAAGCAAGCAGATAGCTTTCTTCCTGCGTGAGGCATGAGCGGAAGCGCCCTTCCCACAGCGTACCGCTACGTCGATAAGTA
>JAJPEP010000109.1 GCA_021166845.1 Thiobacillus sp. | reverse complement strand
CAGGTGGTGCGGGCCTCGGCCTCGGCAATTTTCTGGATGGCGTAGCCGACGTGCACCATGACGAAATCGCCGACTGCGGGCGGCTCGTCCTGCATCATGAACAGGCTGACGTCGCGCCACACGCCCTTGGCCTGGCAGCGGGCGGTGAAGCCTTCGATCGATTCGATCTGCATGGGAATGGCAAGGCACATGAGCGGCAATCTGAACCTACACTTGAACCAGTATATGTGATTTGCCGCCGCCGCGCCCGCGCCGCGAGTGTTACAAAATAATGATGAATAATCAGATATTTGAGTGATTTGCCCGGTTGTTATTCGACTGCCCTGCTGCTAGATTGAAGCCATGAAAACGCTCGTGCTCGTGCTCGGCATCGGCAACACCCTGCTCACCGACGAGGGCGTGGGCATTCATGTGCTACAGGCACTGGCGCCCGAGCTGGCGAATTGGCCCGACGTAACCCTGCTCGATGGCGGCACCCTGTCGTTCACCCTGGCAGGGCCGATCGAGGACGCCGATGCGCTGATCGTCGTCGATGCCGCCAACATCAAGTCGGAACCGGGCGAGTGGGCGATGCTGAAGGGGGACGCGATGGACGCATTTCTGATGGGTAATCGCAAGTCCACAGTGCACGAAGTGGGGCTGACCGACCTGCGCGCCATCGCCATGCTGGCCGGGCACTGGCCAGAAAAACGGGCGATGCTGGCGATCCGGCCCGATGTCGTCGACTGGGGCGAATTCCCCACCCCGGCGGTTGCCGCGGCCATCCCCCCCGCCTGCGCGGCGATCGTCGAACAAATCCGGGAATGGCAGCATGACGCTTGACGCCATCCCCATCCACGTCGTCCCGCGCCATGACGGTGCGGCGCTGCCGGGCGAACCCGGCCTCTCCGGCAATGCGCCGCCGCTGCTGCGCGAACTTGCCGAGCAGGTGCGCCGCCTGCTGGAGACCGGCGAGCCTTCCGCCATCGATCTTTCCGCCTTGCCACTGACGCCCGCCGATCTCGACTGGCTGCGCGAAAAGCTCGGCGGCGGCGAGATTGCCGTCACCCTGCAGGCCGGCGGCGAATCCACGCTGGACGAGACCGCCTGCGCCGGCGTCTGGTGGGTGACGCATCGCAACGAGCAGGGCGCGGTGGCCTCGCAGTTCATCGAGGTGGCGTTCGTGCCCGAACTGGTGAAGGCGCATCCAGCGGATGTGGCGATCGGCCGGGAAAGGCTTGAGTTCATGGTTTCCGATCTCTAGGGAACCAAGAATTAATTTGTCATTGCGAGGAGCGCAGCGACGTGGCAATCCAGAAATGCCCGCTTAATCAAATACGCTGGATTGCTTCGCTGCGCTCGCAATGACAGCCATATCGAATTTTTCAGCGCGTCCCTAAGCTGATCTGGGCAGCAGCGTTTTCGAGGCAGTAGTGTTTTACGTCAGGAGGCATCATGCAGGGTCCGTTGATCGAGTCGCTCGCGCGGCAGGGCGTCAGCCGCCGCACCTTCCTCAAGTACTGCGCGACGCTGGCCTCGATGATGGCCTTGCCGCCCGCGGCCGGGCTTGCCATGGCGGAGGCGATGGCGGCAGCGCGACGACCGTCGGTGATCTGGCTGCCGTTCCAGGAATGCACCGGCTGCACCGAGTCGATCACGCGCTCGCACTCGCCGACGCTGGAGGGCATGATCTTCGACATGATCTCGCTCGACTACCAGGAGACCCTGATGGCCGCCGCCGGCCACCAGGCCGAGGAAGCCCGGCATGCCGCGATGAAGGCGAACCACGGCAAGTACCTGCTGATCGTCGACGGCTCGATACCGCTTGGACAGGACGGCGCCTACTCCTGCATCGGCGGCCGTTCCAACCTGGAAATCCTGAAAGAAGCGGCGCAGGGCGCGGCGGCCATCGTTGCCGTGGGCACCTGCGCAGCCTACGGCGGCATCCCGAAAGCCAGGCCGAACCCGACCGGCGCGGTGTCGGTGTCCGACATCGTCAAGGACAAGCCCATCGTCAACATTCCCGGCTGCCCGCCGGTTCCGGTGGTGATGACCGGAGTGCTGGCGCATTACCTCACCTTCGGCAGCCTGCCGGATCTCGACGACAAGGGGCGGCCCCGCGCCTTCTTCGGCGAAACCATCCACGACCGCTGCTACCGCCGCCCGTTCTACGACCATGGCAAGTTCGCCAAGACCTTCGACGACAAGGGCGCGCGCCGGGGCTGGTGCCTGTTCGAGCTCGGCTGCAAGGGGCCGGTGACCCACAACGCCTGCGCCACGGCGAAGTGGAACGGCGGCACTTCCTGGCCGGTGGAATCCGGGCACGGCTGCCTCGGCTGTTCCGAGCCCGATTTCTGGGACGCCGGCGATTTCTACAAGGCGCTGTCGGTGCCGGCCCACCCGCCCACATCCGTCGTTGCCGCCCCTATGGTCGGCGCGACTGCGGGGGCGGCGGCCGGCTTCGCCAACCGCGCCAAAAAAAATGCCGCCAGGAAAGCGCGTCAACCGATCACCGCGGCCGACCTGGAGAAATAAGCATGAACGAACTGCAATTTCTGACCTGGGTGCGCGGCCCCGGCCTCGACATCGCCGTCGGCATCTTCCTGCTGGGGACGGTGTGGCGCCTGTTCGAGATCTATACGCTGGGCCGCAGGAAGGATCTCGCCGCACCGCGCCGCGCCGCCGGCGCCTCCGGCCTGCATACCGTATTCCGCCGCTCGCTGCCGCCGCCCGGCATGCTGAAGCGCGCGCCGGTGAGCTACATCGGCGGCTTCATCTTCCACATCGGGCTCGCGGTCATCGTGTTCCTCGGCGCACCGCACATCATGCTGATCGCCAGTCTCACCGGCCTGTCGTGGCCCGGACTGCCTGCGCAGATCATCGGCCTGGCAACGGTGGTGACGATGGCGGCGATGCTGGCGATGCTGGTCGACCGCATCAACAAGCCGGCCAAGCGCTTTCTTTCCACCTTCGAGGACTGGTTCACCTGGGCGGCGACCTTCCTGCCGGTGCTAACCGGCTGGCTGGCGGCGCAGCATCTGCTGCTGCCCTACACCACGATGCTGGCGCTGCACATCCTCGCGGTGGAAATCCTGCTCATCGTGCTGCCCTTCACCAAGCTGTTCCACGTCTTCACCCTGTTCGGCTCGCGCTGGTACAACGGCAGTGCGAACGCGCGCAAGGGGGTGCCGGTATGAGAACCCATCTGACGCCATGGAACCCTGTAGGGTGCGCTGCGCGCACCGATCCATGCCCATTGGTGCGCGCAGCGCACCCTGCGCTTGCTTGTGACAAGGGGGTACCGGTATGAGCGCCTCGCTGGAAAAAGTCACCCAGACCCTCAGGGAGGTCATCGACGCGCCCATCGCCAGTTATTTCGAAAGCTGCGTGCACTGCGGCCTGTGCGCCGAGGCCTGCCTGTTCTATACAGAAACCGGCGATCCCAAATACACGCCGATCCACAAGGTGGAGCCGCTGCGCCGCGTCTACGAGCAGGAATTCACGCTGCTCGGGCGGCTGAAGAAGCTGGTCGGCCTGTCCAGGCCGGTCACCGACGACGAGCTCGACCAGTGGCAGGAACTGGTCTACGACAGCTGCACCCTGTGCGGGCGCTGCTCCATGGTCTGTCCGGTGGGCAACGACATCGTCTATATGATCCGCACGTTCCGCGAGGGCATGGCGGTGTCCGGCCACGTGCCCGACGGCATCCGCAGCGCCGCCAAGCGCACGGTGGAAACCGGCGGGCCGATGGGCCTGAAGTGGCCGGCCGTTGCCAATGTGCTGAGGAAGGCCGGGGAAGCGACGGGGGTGACGATCCCGGTCGACCAGGAAGGCGCCGACTACCTGGTGCTGCTGTCGTCGATGGAGATCGTCAACTACCCGGAGTACATCGAAGCGCTGGCCAGGATATTCAACAAGGCGGGGATCAGTTTCACCGTCGCCTCCGACGCCTTCGAGGCGACCAACGCCGGCATCCAGATCGGCAGCTCGGATCTGGCGAAAGCGATCGTCTCGCGCATCGTCGATGCCGCCGAGCGGCTGAAGGTGAAGTACGTGCTGTCGCCCGAATGCGGCCACGCCTACATGGCGATCCGCTGGGAAGGGCCCAACCTGATCGGCCGTCCCTTCGGCTTCGAGGTGGTGCACGTGCTGGAACTGCTCGACGAGCTGCGCCGAAAGGGCGTGCTGAAAATGAAGGACAAGCTCAAGGACCCGCTCATCCTGCACGACCCCTGCCAGATCGTGCGTCGCGGCGGCGTGCTGCAGGCGCCCGAGGCGCTGATCCGCCAGGTGGCGGAGAACTACATCCCGATCGCCGACCAGCAGAAGTGGAACTGGTGCTGCGGCGGCGGCGGCGGCGCGTCGGCGATCCATACCGAAGAAGCCGAAGCGCTGCGCGCCAGGGTTTTCCAGATCAAGAAACGGCAGATCGAGGAGGCGGGAGTCGGCACCATGGTCACGTTCTGCGCCAACTGCCGCATCACGATGGAGGAAGGTCTCGACCATTACGAGATGAACACCAAGCTGCTCGGCCTGACCGAGCTGCTGGCGGAACACCTGGAGAATTGAACGCATGACCACCGCACAACGCATTGTCGTCGACCCCATCACCCGCATCGAGGGGCACCTGCGCATCGAGGCCGAAACCGACGCCGACGGCAGGATCACCAAGGCCTATTCCGCCGGCACCATGGTGCGCGGCATCGAGATCATCCTGCGCGGACGCGACCCGCGCGACGCCTGGGCCTTCGCCCAGCGCATCTGCGGCGTCTGCACCCTGGTGCACGGCATCGCCTCGGTGCGTGCAGTGGAGGACGCGCTGCACCGCGCCATTCCCGGCTACGGCATTCCGCCCAACGCCGAACTGATCCGCAACCTGATGATCGCGGCGCAGCATGTGCACGACCACGTCATGCATTTTTACCACCTGCACGCGCTCGACTGGGTCGACGTGGTGTCGGCGCTGAAGGCCGACCCCAAGGCCACCTCGGCGCTGGCGCAGAGCCTGTCCGGCTACCCCAGGTCGTCGCCCGGCTACTTCGCCGACGTGCAGAAGAAGGTGAAGACCTTCGTCGAGCAGGGCCAGCTCGGCATTTTCGCCAACGCCTACTGGGGCCATCCCGCCTACAAGCTGCCGCCGGAAGCCAACCTGATGGCGCTGGCGCACTACCTCGACGCGCTCGCCTGGCAGCGCGACGTGGTCAAGCTGCACGCCATCTTCGGCGGCAAGAACCCGCACCCCAACCTGGTGGTGGGCGGCGTGCCATCGGCCATATCGGCGCAGACCGGCGGCGGCCGGGGCAAGGGGCCGCACTATCGCGGCGGCCAGGACGCCACCGCGCTCAACCTGGTGGGGCTGCAGACGGTGCAGAATGTCATCACGCAAATGCGCGAGTTCGTGGACCAGGTCTATCTGCCGGACACCCTGGCGATTGCCGGTTTCTACAAGGACTGGGCCGGGCGCGGCGAAGGGCTGGGCAACTTCCTGTCGTTCGGCGACCTGCCCTCGAAAGGCTTCTGGGACACCGGCTCCTACCTCATCCCGCGCGGCGTCATCCTCAACCGCGATTTGACCAGGATTCACCCCATCGATCTCGATGCCGACAACGAAATCCAGGAATTCGTCAGCCACGCCTGGTACAAGTACAGCCAGGGCGACGAAGGCGGCCTGCACCCGTTCAAGGGCGAGACCGAACTCAACTACACCGGGCCGAAGCCGCCCTACCAGCATCTGGACGTGGAGAAAAAATACTCCTGGATGAAGTCGCCGCGCTGGCAGGGTCGCCCGATGGAAGTCGGCCCGCTCGCCCGCGTGCTGATGCTGTATGCCGGCGGCAATGCCCAGGCCAGGGAACTGGTGGACGCCTCGCTGAAGACGCTCGGCCTGCCGGTCGCCGCGCTGTTCTCCACCCTCGGCCGCACCGCCGCGCGCGCGCTGGAATCGAAGATCATCGCCGACGCCATGCAGGGCTGGTTCGATCAGCTGATGGCCAACATCAAGGCCGGCGACGTGCGCACCTTCAACGATCGCTACTGGGATCCGTCCACCTGGCCCAGGCACATGCAGGGCGTCGGCCTGACGGAGGCGCCGCGCGGAGGCCTTTCCCACTGGATCGTCATCGACGATGGCAGGATCAGCAACTACCAGGCGGTGGTGCCCAGCACCTGGAACGCCGGCCCGCGCGACACCCTGGGCCAGCCGGGCGCCTACGAGGCGGCATTGCAGGACAACCACGTCATGCACGACCCGAAACAGCCGATCGAGATCCTGCGCACCATCCATTCCTTCGACCCGTGCATCGCCTGCGCGGTGCACGTCACCGACCCGGATGGCGAGGAACTGGTGCAGGTAAAAATCAAATAGGCTGAAACATGGACGATTTGCGATGGGTAGGGTGCACTCCGTGCACCTTCAACGTTCCGGTGCACGGAGTGCACCCTACACCGGGCATCTCGCGCCCCGATAATGAAACAATTCCGGTTTATTTGCCTGGATTTATTGGCCTGGATTTTATAGGTACGTAGGGTGCACTCCGTGCACCTTCAACGTTCCGGTGCACGGAGTGCACCCTACCGGATAATTGCCTGGAATTTTTTGGATAACGGAGAACGCACCATGAAACCGATGAACCCTTCACGCACGCTTGCCCTGGCCGCCCTCTGCCTGTTCGCCGGCACGGCATCCGCGCACACGGGCGCCCACACTGCAACCGGTTTCGCCGGCGGCCTGGCGCATCCCCTGCTGGGGCTGGATCACCTGCTCGCCATGCTCGCGGTCGGCCTGTGGGCCGCGCAGCAGGGCGGGCGGGCGCTGTGGGCGGTGCCCGCGGCCTTTGTCGCGGCGATGGGGCTGGGCGGCATGCTGGCCTGGTCGGGCGGGGTGCTGCCGCATGTCGAAACCGCTCTCGCGCTGTCGGTGCTGGCGCTGGGCCTCTTGATCGCCACGCGGCGCCGCTGGGCGGTGACGGCCGGCATGATGATCGCTGCGGCGTTCGCGCTCGTCCACGGCTACGCCCACGGACTGGAAATGCCGCTGGCCGCGTCGCCTGCGCGCTATGCCATGGGTTTCATGCTGGCCACGGTTTGCCTGCATGGCGCGGGAATCGCCGGCCGCCTGACCGGTCGCCGCGCGATGCAGGCGGCGGGGGCCGGCATCGCCGTCGGCGGCCTGGCGCTGGTCCTGGGCGTGTGATCCGGCGTGTCCGATGATGTATTGGTGAATCAGCCTGCTGACCACCTGTCACGAGGTGAGATCCTGCTCGGCGCAGATTTAACATCAAAATAACATGTACCATCAAGGCTTATTTAACCCCAATTGTTCATTGGACTATTTGCGGCGCGTAGGGTGCACTCCGTGCACCGATTGCCGCCCGCAAGGTGCACGGAGTGCGCCCTACGCAAAGCATCTCGCCTCAATGAACCATCTGGAATGTAACGCTGCGGCGCACCGCCGGTCCAGGCCAGCTGGTATCCTCTCGCCAACTTCGCCGGCCCGAGGGAACTGGCCGCCAAGGCCGCGCCACTACCAAGAACAAGGAGTTCCAGACGTGCAGAAAACAGACGCGCAGAAAATACTGAAATTTCTGAAAGAACAGGGCGAACAGCTCGACACCGAGATCGCCGCAGCGACACGAATCCCGCTGGCGGACGTGCGTCTTTATCTGACGGAACTGTCGAAGAGCGGGGACATCATCATGTGCCACTCGACGCGGTACCTCAACGGCAAGAAAAGCGAAGGGATGCTATGCCGGGTGGCGGGATTTACGCCGACGGTCGGCCCCGGCAGGAAAGCCAAGGGCTAGCCGATTCGGCACGCCGCCGCTCATTTCGGCGGCCGGCGCCGGGGCGCCGTTGACGGTCGCGGCAGGCGTCATTTCACGGATCGCAGCGCTGACGGCCATTTACAGGCTTGTATCCTTGCCCGGTTCATCCCGCGACTCGGACAGGGCGATGCGCTGGTTGAGGCGGCGCACGTCGCGCTTGAGCTGGGTGAGTGCGATGTCGGTGAACAGCGCGCGCAGGATCAGCACGACGATCGCGACCAGGAACAGCAGTGCCGGCGAGTAGGCGATGCCCACTGCCTGGCTCAGGGAGTCGATCAGGCCGGGCCATATGCCGAAAACCAGCGAGGCAACGGCAACGACGGTCCAGAACAGCCCTTGCCGCAAATGGATGTGGTCGCGCCGAATCAGCGTGAGAATGGTCAGCGCGAGGCCGATGCCCAGCACGGTAACAAGCAGGTGGTATTCCTTCATATTTTGCGGGGTTTCGTGTTCCAGCGCGCCAGGCACAACAGGGTGGTTTCCGCCATGTAGCGGGCAACGCTCCACCAGGAGTAGAAAATCCTCGATGCGCCGAATTGTCGCGGATTCATCGCCACCGGAACTTCCCGCACGCGCAGGCCGGCGCAGTGCAACAGCAGCAACACGCCGATGTCCTGGTAATCGAGCAAGGTCGCTTCCTCTCGCGCCAGAAGATAACAGGCTTTGGCATTGTAGAAGCGAAAACCGGACGTCAGATCCTCAAAGGCGAATCCGGTAAGAAAGCGAAAATAGCGCCAGGCCTGACGCCGCATGAAACTGCCGCGCGCCGGACAGGCGCCGATGACCACATCGGCGCCCGCTTCGGCGGCTTGCAGCAGGCGGGCAAGCTCGGCGGGTTCGTGCTGGCCATCCGCGTCCATCGTCACCACGCCCGAATAGCCCTCCCGCATGGCATGGCGGATACCGGTCTGCATGGCGCCCCAGGCGCCCTGCCGCAACGGCGCTTGCCGCACGACGGCGCCGGCCGCGGCCGCCAGGCGGGCGGTCTCATCGTGACTGCCGTCGTCGACCACCAGGACGTCGATGTCGCCGAGCGCGAGCACGCGATGGACCACGTCGGCGATGCTGGCGGCTTCGTTGAGCGCGGGGATGACGACCAGAAGCCGCTCGCGCCGGATCGTTTCGGCCACCGGGCGGTCGTGTTCCGGGTCGATCCGGGCGTACAGCCGGCGCAGCCTGCGCGCGGACGCGGCGATGTCGAATTCGGCGAAAAAACGCTGCCGGCCGCTTGCGCCAAGGCGGGCGCGCAGGCCGGCATCCTGCCGCAGCCTGTCGAGCGCCGCGGCAAGCGCGGGCGCATCGTCGGGCGGCGCCAGGACAGCGTTGTCGTTTTCCCGCGCCACCCAGGTGATCCCGCTGCCGGCCAGGCGGCTGGCGACAATGGGCTTGCCATAGCGCATGGCTTCCATGAGGACGATGCCGAACGCCTCGGTGCGCTCGCGCGAGGGCAGGCAGAACACATCGCAGGAAGCCAGCAGGCGCTGGCAGGCCGCATCGTCGGCCTGGCCGAGCAGGCGGATGTGCGCGGGCCGGCCGAGCCCGTCCAGCAGGCGCTCCAGCCGCGGTCGCTCCTCGCCCTCGCCGACGATGGCCAGTTCGATCCCTGGCACATCCGCCGCTGCCCGGATCAGGGTGTCGAAGCCCTTGTAGTAGGTGAGCCGGCCGATCGCCAGCACACGCATGCCATCCCCCCGCCAGCTCCCGCCGGTTCCCTCTGTCCGCACTTCGGGCAGGCGCTCCGGATCGACACCGAGGGGGAGCACCCGGGTTTTTTGACGCCACGGCTGCAGCGGCCGGCTGGCTTCCAGATAAGGCGCGGAGGTGACGACAATGGCCTCGGCGCGTTCCAGCATGGCGCGCTCGAATAGTTGGTAAAACGGGTACGCCAGCCGCATCGACCAGGGAAACCGGCCGGTCTCGACATCGGCATGCCAGTGCACGATCCACGGCAGGCGCCGCGCCGAGGGGAGCGCCAACGCGGCGAACGCACTGGGATTCGGCAGGTGCATGTGCAGCACCTCGGGCTCGTGGCGGCGAATCGCGCGCGCCAGCCAGAGCGGGAAGGCCGGGCTGATCGGCGCGAACAACAGACTGAACCAGACCGGGCAGCGCATCAGCCAGGGCGGATCGTGCCGCGTCCCAGCCTGGGCATCCGCATGGCACAGCACCGCCGGCGCGTCGCCGGCCGACTGTTGCGCGTGCACGAGATCGCCCAGATAGCGTTCCATCCCGCCGGGGACGGGCGGGAAGAACTTGCCGATGTGGAGGATGCGCATGTCCGCTTCGCCTCACGCCCGCGCTAGGGCATGGCCTTGATGCGGTTGCGCCATTCCGCCAGCATGGGATTGTCCGGCGTCAGGCGGATGGCGTTCTCGATATCGGCCAGCGCCTCCGTCTTGTTGTTCAATCCATGATTGGCGAGGGCGCGGCCATAGTAGGCCGGTCCGTCCGGCGACTCCTCGATCAACTGGCTGAACATCGTGCGTGCGCGCGCGTAATCGCGCTGGATCACCAAGGCCATGCCGAGATCGACGCGCGCCTTCTGGTGGCGTGGATCGAGTTTCAACACAGCCTCAAAATCTGCAATCGCTTCGTCCACCTGCCCCATTTCCAGGGCCACCCGCCCCTTCAGCGCGAGCACCGTCTCGCGCCGGGGCAGGACCGGGGTTTCCGTCAGCGCAAGCTCGAATTCGCGGTGCGCCTCCGCCCGGCGCCCGAGCACATGCAGCGCGATCCCACGCTGGTACCTGAGTCCGGGGAAGTCGTACCCCAGCTGCTGCGCTTTGTCGTATGCCTGCAGGGCTTCGGCATGGCGGCCGGCTTCGAGGAGCAGCGAGCCCATGTTGAACATGCCCATCCCCTTGTCGCCCAGCGTGGAGGACACCCGGAAATCCTCGAACGCTTCTTTCCAGTGCCCCTGGTCGAGCTGGATATCGCCCCGGTTGAGGTAAGGAAACCAGCGTCCGACCGCCCTGGGGTCATCCGGGAGCTTGGCGATCGCATCGCTCCAGACACGCGCCGGACTGGACATCGAATGCACCCTATCCAGCGCCTGCCAGATGAACAACGCGGCCAGCACCGCCCCGATCACCCCCAGCACGCGGCCGGACAAGCCATGAAACAGGAAAAACACCAGCCCGGGAACGCCGATGGCCCATAGATAGCCACGGTACAAAACGAATGGATCCTGCACCCAGACCGTCGCGAACTCGGTCACGAACAGCAGGGCCGGCAGCAGCGCCGAAATCCCCAGCAAGGCGCGCCAGTCGCGATAGCGGACGATCAGGTAAAACCCGCCCGCCAGCACGGCCAGGTAGCCGACCACCCCGAGAACCTGCGGAAACGCCGTCAGGCTGACCGGGAAAGGCGGGCGCATGTCGATGGACATCCATCCCGTATACGGCACCAGCCAGTACTGGCTGTATTTGAAGAACAACCAGGCCTGTTTGAGGATGCTGAGCAGAAATGCGTTCTTCTCGATGTCCGGCCCCAGCGCCGCCAGCTGCGTCAGGTAGATCTTCGAAAACTCGTCGAACGGCTTGCCGATGATCTCGCCGTATCTCAGCGCCAGCACCGCGGCGGCAACGCCCACCAGCACGGCCCCGGCGCCGCCGATCAGCGCCAGCTTCTTCAGGGACGGGCGTGCCGCCAGGATGTACACGGGGAGTGCCGCAAGCGGCGCCATGATGGCGTGCTCCTTGGACATCACCGCGAGGACGTAACAGGCCAGCGCCGCCACGAACGACAGCTTGCTCCCGCGTTGCAGGCCGCGCGCGAACTGCCACAACCCCAGCACGACGAACAAGGTCGCCATCAGGATGGAGCGCTGGATCAGGTAGGCCACCGCATACACCGCGACCGGATTCAGCGCAAAGAAACCGACCGCCAGGCCGAGCGCGGGAGACTGGTGGTATGCCACGCCGGACGGCTCGTCATCCGGTGGCGCGACGGACTTGAGGATTTCCCGATAAAACGCCCACAGCGCCAGCACTACGCCGAAGTGGATCAGCAGGTTGAATGCCCGCTGGATAGCCCAGTTATCGCCAATAACAGCCTGAACCCAGACAAAACTGCCATAGGACAGCGCACGCGGCTCCCCCCGAAACAACGAACCGTACACCCCGAAAATCCGGCCATCGGTGAGCGCGCCGTCATCGAAAATCAGGGGGTTGGTCAGACCTGGCAGATAGATTGCCGAGAGCGCAACCAGGACCACCGCCAGCCAGGCAAATTGGGCCGTTTTTTCATTAATATTCATGTCTATCCCAGCATCCGAAAAACGCACACCGCGCGCGGATCCTCCATCATTTTGGCTATGCCACGGCTGGCTGTTGAAGTTATCCCAGATTGTTCATTAGACGATTTATGGCGCGTAGGGTGCACTCCGTGCACCGATTGACGCCCGAAGGTGCACGGAGTGCACCCTACGCAAAGCATCTCGCCCTGATGAACAATCCGGGGTTATGTCTTGCCCCCTCCAATGAAACCCCTACCCTGCGGCATCCCGCATGCGGCATCCGTGGGAGGGGCTTTAGCCCCGATGCGGGCGGTAGCCCGCAAAGGTGGCGCGGCCTTGGCCGCCACCTTGCTTGCCTTTGCGCCTTGCGGCTGAAGCCGCTCCTACATGGCTGGCTGGCCGACCCAACAAATGACAGTGAAAAAGCCCAGTCCGCGATTTTTGCACAGACAGGCCCGAGTTCGACACCTTTGCCTGATTTTCCCGACATTCCACCACGGATTTCGGCGGCTTCAGCCGCCCTGCCGGCGCTGCTGCGGCCAGCTCTTCGTAAAGTTGCAGCAAAGCTTCCGCGCCTGGTGCCTGCCGCCTCCGCCGCCGCGGTAGCGCTGATGCGCAGCGCCTTGCGATGCGCACGAATCTGCTTGCCCAGTGCGATGAGTTTCTCGGCGGCCGTACTTGCGATAATAGGAGTGCGTGCTGGCATAGTGTTTCCCACTCTATGCAATATGGCTTAAATGTCACGAATGAGATACACAATGCCGCTGCTTGAGTTAGCGGCGCTGTTGCTTCGTCGCGATTTGAACTTGCCGCGATGGATGATCTCGACATCGGGGGTTGTCTTCATCAACGCCGCGATAGCCCAGATCGACCACGACCTGCTTCGGCACTTTGCCCGTGTCCTCCAGCATTTGTCCTTTGCGCCTTGCGGCGCATCGCGGCTAAAGCCGCTCCTACAGTGCGGGTTTCCTTGCGTGCCTTGTTTGACTTTCTCAACCTTCGCCAGCGCCTTGGCCGCGCTCTACTTAATGCTGACGGAGTAGGTCACCCCCCTGTCCTGTCGCCTCTCGCAGGGAGTTTACGCCACCGCATCCACCGCCAAACGCTTGCCCAGAGCGGCCAGTGCAGTTTCGATCTGGTCGATGCGGCTCTTGTGGCGCATCGAAATAAGGCGATCCACCAAGGATGGGGACACATTCAACGAACGCGCCAGATCAGCCTTGCGCTTGCCCGATGCCAGCATCGCGTTGTAGAGCAGCGCCTTGCTCGCCACCAACGCCGGTAGCCACACCACCGGCTGCCCCGGCATGGTTGCAGAAGGAACGGGGATCGGCTCGCGCCGTTCCTCGAACGACTCGAACGCGGTAATCAGCGCATCCACCGCGTTGAGCAAAGCTTCGTCTTCATCTCCGCCCAGCGAATGGCAAAATGGAACATCAGGAAACCCCACCAGCACTGTGCCGGTTTCCGGGTCTCTTTCAAAGGTTGCGGGATAGCAGAACATAATGGCCTCCTTACTTCAGTCCAAGGTCTTTCTTGATGGCATTGACCAGTGGGTTGGGGATTTCCTTCGCGCCGTGGAATGGAAATATTGAGCGATTGCCGTTGAGTTCGACATGCAGATGGCTACCTTTGCCGGACGTAAATTTCGCTCCTTGTTTTTCCAGCCACCGCTTGAACTCGCTGTACTTCATGACACCGATTCCGCTCTTTTGACGGCTTGAACTATAAACACTTAAGTGTATAAATGCAAGTATCTAGTACCATGTAACATTATTTATTTCGCATTATTATGCTTTGTGACATACTCGTGAAATCCTTAACCAAAGGAGGTCACCATGCCACCGAGATACCGTGTAACACTTACGGAACAAGAGCGCAGCGAACTTGATGCATTG
>JAJPEP010000104.1 GCA_021166845.1 Thiobacillus sp. | reverse complement strand
ATTCCCACTCGATGGTGCCGGGCGGCTTGCCGGTGATGTCGTAGGTGACCCGGTTGATGCCGCGGATCTCGTTGATGATGCGGTTGGAAACCTTGCCGAGCAGGGTGTAGGGGAGTTCGGCCCAGTGGGCGGTCATGAAGTCGCTGGTGACGACGGCGCGCAGGGCGACGACGTAGTCGTAGGTGCGGCCGTCGCCCATGACGCCGACGGATTTCACCGGCAGGAAGACGGCGAAGGCCTGGCTGGTTTTGTCGTACCAGGAGACTTCCCCGTCGCCGTGGGCGCGCAGCTCTTCGATGAAGATGGCGTCGGCCCGTCTGAGCAGTTCGGCGTATTCGCGTTTGACTTCGCCGAGGATGCGCACGCCCAGACCCGGGCCGGGGAAGGGATGGCGGTAGACCATGTCGTGCGGCAGGCCCAGTGCGACCCCCAATTCGCGCACCTCGTCCTTGAACAGTTCGCGCAGCGGTTCCAGCAGTTTCAGATGCAGGGTGTCGGGCAGGCCGCCGACGTTGTGGTGGCTCTTGATGGTGTGCGCCTTCTTGGTCTTGGCGCTGGCCGATTCGATGACGTCGGGATAGATGGTGCCCTGCGCCAGCCATTTGGCCTTGGGCAGCTTCTCGGCTTCTTCCTGGAACACGTGGACGAATTCGCGGCCGATGATCTTGCGCTTCTGCTCGGGGTCGGTGACGCCGGCGAGCGCGTCCATGAAGCGGTCGCGCGCGTCGACGTGGATGACCTTGACGCCGAGGTTGTCGGCGAAGGTCTGCATCACCTGCTCGGCCTCGTTCAGGCGCAGCAGGCCGTTGTCGACGAAGACGCAAGTAAGCTGGGTGCCGATGGCGCGATGCAACAGCGCCGCAACCACCGAGGAATCGACGCCGCCGGACAGGCCGAGGATCACTTCGTCGCTGCCGACCTCGCTGCGCACGCGGCCGATGGCTTCGTCGACGTAATCGGGCATGTTCCAGTCGCCCGCGCAACCGCACAGGTCGCGCACGAAGCGGTTGAGAATGTTTTTGCCCTGCAGGGTGTGGGTGACTTCAGGGTGGAACTGCACGCCGTAGAAGCGGCGGTCCTCGTCAGCCATCGCGGCGATCGGGGTGGCGGCGTTGCTCGCCATCACCTTGAAGCCGGCAGGCAGTGCGGTGACCTTGTCGCCGTGGCTCATCCACACGTCGAGCAGTCCATGGCCTTCGTCGTTGACGCGGTCCTGGATGTCGCGCAGCAGCGCGGTGTGGCCGCGCGCGCGGATTTCGGCGTAGCCGAATTCCCTCTTGGCGGCGGACTCGACCTGGCCGCCCAGCTGCGCCGCCATGGTCTGCATGCCGTAGCAGATGCCCAGCACCGGCACGCCGAGGTCGAACACCACGTCCGGCGCGCGCGGCGTTTCGTCTTCATAGACCGAACTCGGCCCGCCGGACAGGATGATGCCGGCCGGCGCGAAGTCGCGCACGAACCGCTCGGTCACGTCGTTGGGATGCAGCTCGCAATAGACGCCCGCCTCGCGCACACGGCGCGCGATGAGCTGGGTGTACTGGGAGCCGAAATCGAGGATGAGGATTTTCTGGTGCATTTTTTAGGGGTCAGGGGTCAGGGGTCAGGGCCGCGAGTCAGCGTATAGAGGTCGTTAGTCAGGCGTCGCGGGCATTAAAGAAAAAGCCGCGCATGCGCGACTTTCCCTGATCCCTGAATCCTGAGCCCTGCCCCCTATTCAACGCGATAATTCGGCGCTTCCTTCGTGATCTGCACGTCATGCACGTGCGATTCGCGCACGCCCGCCGAGGTGATCTCGACGAACTCGGCCTTGGCATGCATGTCGGGAATGGTGGCCACGCCGAGGTAGCCCATGCTGGAACGCAGACCGCCCACCAGCTGGTGGATCACCGCCAGCACGCTGCCCTTGTAGGGCACGCGGCCTTCGACGCCTTCTGGAACCAGCTTCTCGGCGCGCTTCTCGTTGTCCTGGAAATAGCGGTCGGAGGACCCCTGCTGCATCGCGCCCAGGGAGCCCATGCCGCGATAGGACTTGTAGGAGCGGCCCTGGAACAGTTCGATTTCGCCCGGCGCTTCCTCGGTGCCGGCCAGCAGGCCGCCGAGCATGACGCAGTTGGCGCCGGCGGCCAGCGCCTTGGCGATGTCGCCGGAATAGCGGATGCCGCCGTCGGCGATGACGCCGACGCCGCTGCCTTTGAGGGCATCGGCCACGTTCGCCACAGCGGTGATCTGCGGCATGCCGACACCCGCGACCATGCGCGTGGTGCAGATGGAACCCGGGCCGATGCCGACCTTGACCGCGTCGGCGCCGTGCTCGACCAGCGCTGCCGCTGCCGATGCGGTGGCGATGTTGCCGCCGATGACCTGCACGTTGGGGTAGTTCTGCTTGACCCAGCGCACCCGGTCGAGCACGCCCTGGGAATGGCCGTGCGCCGTGTCCACCGTAATCACGTCGACGCCGGCAGCCACCAGCGCGGCCACCCGCTCTTCGGTGCCCTCGCCGGTGCCGACCGCGGCGCCGACGCGCAGGCGGCCCATCGCGTCCTTGCACGCCAGCGGATGCTCGCTCGACTTCTGGATGTCCTTGACCGTAATCAGGCCGCACAGTTCGAAGGCATCGTTCACCACCAGCACGCGTTCCAGCCGGTGCTTGTGCAGCAGCGCCATCGCCTCGTCGCGGTTGGCGCCCTCCTTCACCGTCACCAGCCGCTCTTTCGGCGTCATGATGTTGGCGATCGGCTGGTCGAGGCGGGTTTCAAAGCGAAGGTCGCGGTTGGTGACGATGCCGACCACCTTGCCGCCGTCGATCACCGGCAGGCCGGAAATGCGCTTCGCGCGAGTGATCTCGAGCACTTGGCGCACGGTCATCTGCGGGGTGACGGTGATGGGGTCCTTGACGACGCCGGATTCGAAGCGCTTGACCGCTGCAACCTGCGCTGCCTGCATCTCGGCGTTCATGTTCTTGTGAATGATGCCGATGCCGCCTTCCTGCGCCAGCGCAATCGCCAGCCGCGACTCGGTCACCGTATCCATCGCGGCGGACAAGAGAGGCAAATTCAGGGCAATCGTGCGGGTCAGCTGCGTGGACAGGCTGACTTCGCGCGGGAGGATAGAAGAATGGGCGGGAATGAGCAGAACGTCGTCGAACGTCAGCGCTTTTTGCAGAACACGCATGGGCTTTCCTTAACGCAAAGCGGAATTATACGCGCCCGCCCCTGCCCCGCACAAACCGGCGATCGCCGCGCCCGCGCGTGGTCGTAATTTACCAACCCAATCGCACGGCTGGCGGTTGACTCCCATGCCCGATGCGGCTAACTTTGCGTCAGCATTCAACCTGCTAGGGCGTGCGGTTCAACGCCTCCCCTATATAACTCGAGGAGATAAAACAATGTCCAAAGTTTTGCTTGCCCTGACTTCCGCCGCCCTGCTGGGCCTGTCTGGCTGTGCCGGCACGGAAACCAAGCCGGCCGACACGGCCCCTATGGCCAAGACCGGCATCAGCGCCGAAGCGCAGGCAGCGCTCAGCGCTGCCCAGGCAGCGGTCAAGGATGCCAAGGCCAAGAATGCGCTATGGACGACCGCCGACGCTGCCCTGAAGGCTGCCGAGGTCGCTGCCGCCAAAGGCGATAGCGACACGGTGATCAAGCAGTCCAAACTGGCCAGCGACCATGCCAAGAAAGGCTTGGCCCAGCTCAACTACCCGCCACTCAAAGTCGGCAATTAAGAATCAGGAAGCGCTGGTTAATTTGTTCATTCCGAGCGTAGCGAAGCAATCCAGCGGTTCCTTAAGTTAGTCCGCGCCAGCAAAAAGGCCTTCCGGCATCTACCGGAAGGTCTTTTTTATGCGCAGCGCCAGTGCGCCTCATACCGCCGGGGGTTCGTCCGCCTCGGCGACCTTCCCCGGCGCGGCTTCGCCGCCGCCCTTCTTGGTGGCCTTGCCTTCTTCCGCGCGCTTGCGACGCACTTCCTTGGGGTCGGCGATCAGCGGGCGGTAGATTTCCACCCGGTCGCGGTCGCGCACTTTTTCATCCAGCTTGACCAGCTTGCTGAAAATTCCGACCTTGTTTTGGGCGAGGTCGATTTCGGGAAAGGCTTCCAGCATGCCGGATGCGCGAACGGCATCTTCCACCGTCGCGCCCTCGGCAAGGCGGACGCGCAGCAGGGCCTGCCGTGCCGGCATGGCATAAACGACTTCGACGTTGATCGTGGCTGCGTTCATGCGGCATACACCTCGTCGGCGCGACGCACGAAGGCATCGACGAAGGTGTTGGTGATATGACTGAAAACCGGCGCCAGAATGGTTTCCAGCATCCGGCTCGAAAACGCATATTCAAGACGGAATTCGATCTTGCAGGCCTCTTCCCCCAACGGAGAAAACAACCAGTCGCCTTCCAGTTCGGAAAACGGACCATCCTGCAGCCTGATCCGCATCTCGCGCGGATAGGTTTTGGCGTTTTCCGTGGTGAAGCTCTGGCGGATGCCCATGTAAGCGATATGGATCGTCGCCACCGTGCTCGCGTCATCGCGCCACTTCAATTCGGTGCCGCCGCACCATGGCAGGAAAGCGGGGTACTCCTCGACCCGGTCCACCAGCTCAAACATGCGTTCCGGAGTGTGCGCCACCAGCACACTTTTTTGTACACGCGCCATCTCAACCTAGAAGCCTTGTAAAATCAAGAATTGTACGCAAGCTGTCAGCCATGAGCATCGTCGACAACAAAAAAGCCTTTCACGATTATTTCATCGAAGAGCGATTCGAGGCCGGCATCATGCTCGAAGGCTGGGAAGTGAAGGCCATTCGCGCGGGCCGGGTGCAGCTGAAGGAAGCCTACGTGGTCGTCAAGAACGGCGCGGTCTATTTGATCGGCTGCCACATCAGCCCGCTGTCCACTGCATCCACCCACATCCATCCCGACCCCACGCGCTCGCGCAAGCTGCTGCTGCACGCGGCGGAAATCAACAAGCTCATCGGCAAGACCGAACGCGCCGGCTACACCCTGGTGCCGCTCGACTTGCACTACGCCAAAGGCCGCATCAAGCTTGAATTCGGCCTGGCCAAAGGCAAAAAGCAGCACGACAAGCGCGCGGCCGAAAAAGACCGCGAGTGGGAGCGCGAAAAACAACGCATGATGCGGAGTGCGCAGAAGTGAATGAACGCAGCGCCGACAAACGGATGGAATAGTCTGCCAATCGGTCAACTTTGCGCTTGCGGGCTGTCGACATCCTGACTAGGATACGTCGAGATATTGACAAAAAGGAAAAGACCATGTCGGCCCCTCCTGTTTATCAAGTTGAGTTCATTCCGCTGGAACGTCGTTTGGGTGACCGTCGCGTCGCACCACGCGATGCTGCACTGCCGGAAGGCATCACGGCAGATCGCCGCACGGCCACCAACCGGCGCACGGAAGACCGCAAAGCCGCCGCCCCCGTAACCTTGAAAGTCGTTTAGGAATCAAACGCCGGCGCATCGCACCGGATTGTCCCGTTATTCCTGGCTGCAGCGCGACGATGCTGCCGTTCGCCAGGATATCTTTGTTCGTTACCTCCCCCCACATCGCCAGAATGGCCACCAGCGTGGCCCGAGCCGGGAAGACCCACGCCTGGCGGGCGCGGTTTTTCAGCGCGGCCGTGTAACAATGGCGGAAACCTGAACGTATTCCCTGTTTTCCCGAAAGTCGAGCCCAGCTTGCCCGCCACCGTAGATGAACTCGCGGCCTTCGATGAGATCATCGATGTCCGTTCCCCTGGCGAATTCGCCGAAGACCACATCCCCGGCGCGATCAACCTGCCGGTGCTGAGCAACGCCGAACGCGAGCGCGTCGGCACGCTATACAAGCAGGTGTCCTCGTTCGAAGCGAAGAAAATCGGCGCGGCGCTGGTGGCGCGCAATATCGCGCTGCATCTGGACACCTGGTTCGCCGACAAGCCGAAGTCATACCGGCCGCTGGTGGTTTGCTGGCGCGGCGGCAGCCGCAGCGGGTCGCTAACGCACATCCTGCAGAAAATCGGCTTCGCGGCGACGCAGCTCGATGGCGGCTACAAGGCCTATCGGCGCCACGTGGTGACCGAACTCGCCCGCCTGCCGGCGCTGTTTGCCTACCGGGTGGTGAGCGGCCCCACCGGCAGCGGCAAGAGCCGCCTGCTGTTGGCGCTGGCCAGCGAAGGCGCCCAGGTGCTCGACCTCGAAGTGCTGGCCGCGCATCGCGGTTCGCTGCTGGGGGCGCTGCCGGGACAAGCCCAGCCGTCGCAAAAAAGTTTCGAGAGCGCCGTCTGGTCGGCGCTGAACGGGTTCGACCCCGCCCGGCCCGTGTTCGTCGAGTCGGAAAGCAAGAAGATCGGTACGCTGCGGGTGCCCGCTGCGCTGATCGCGGCCATGCACGCCAGCCCCTGCCTGCGGCTGGACGTTCCGCTTACCGCACGGGTTCAGTTGCTGACCGAAGACTACGCTCACTTTCTGCTCGACCCGGAGACGATCAACCGCCAGCTCGGCTTTCTCACCGCGCTGCGCGGCAGCGAAACCGTTGCGGCGTGGCAGGCGCTGGCCACCCGGCAGGCCTGGCCCGAGCTGGTGGCCGTGCTGCTGGAACAGCATTACGACCCGGCTTATCTGAACTCGCTGTCGCGCAATTACGCCCCCTCGGCCACCGACCTGAGCTTCCATGCGGAAGACCTGTCGGCCAGCGGGATGCTGCGGCTGGCACGCAAGATTCTGGCGGCGATTTAGCCCAGGCAGGCTGATTAATTCGTCATTGTGCGCAGCGAAGCAATCCAGCGTATTGATCAAGCGGGCATTTCTGGATTGCCCTGAAGGAATACAACCACCATCTCTTCCGTCATCTGTCCTACCGTGGCACTTGTTTTTTGAGCGCGCCGAGCTAAAAAGAATGCGTGTCGTCTAAAGGCAAAGCCGCTGCAAGGCGGCGACGCAAAGCCAGCGACCTCAGGCGGCGCTCCGGGAGTCGGTTAGCGCATCACGAGGCGGCGCGGCTGCCAACACGTACGCGCCCAGCCGACAGCCTGCATGTTTGCTGGGTTCATATATTCCACCTTTAGCGTCAAGGAGCATCTCATGAAACACCTAACCATCGACATGCCCATCGTGGCCGAGTGCCTGGCGAGCGAATGCGCCTACAACGTCAACATGAATTGCCATGCCAGGGCAATCACCGTGGGCGACAGCATGCATGCCGGCTGCGACACCTTTTTCTCACGTTCAGGGCACACCAAGGCCGCCACCCGAACGGCGGGCGTCGGCGCCTGTAAATCCATCGAATGCAAATTCAACGAGGATCTGGAGTGCATGACGGACAGCATCCGTATAGCCCCCAAAGGCCAGGAGGTCAACTGCATGACCTACACGCCGCGCTAACCCGTCCAATCCCCGCACCGGCCCGCAAGCCCGGCTCGTGCGGGGGCATGAGGCTTCGGGGAAAAGCGTCCGGTCCGCCCGGGTTTTCTGGATCCGGCAAAAAAATGAACCGGGGATGCCCGGCAGCAATAGCCACTCCCGGTCACTGATAGGTCCGTCCATCGTGCCTGATCCAGCCTGCCTGGTGACGACCCTGTGGATCGTGATGCGTCCAGTGAATCACGCCACCCTTCGAATTCCATTCGTACTCGCCGTAAAAGGCCACCGTGCCTCCCGTGCGTAGCCCGTCGATGCGCGGCGCCAGATCGATATTGTGCGATATCAGCAGCGTCCGCCCGGAATCCAGCCGAATGATGAAGCGCTGATGCCGGCTGCCGTCGCTGTCGTCCGCCAGCATTTTCATCACCGTTCCCTTCCCTTCAACCAGCTGGCTGCCAAGGCGGTTGGAGAAGGCGTTTTCGATGGCGGCATCGTTCCCGTCGCGCGCTGTCGAAGACGCAGCGGGCACGCCTGCTGCCTGACGGCTTTCCGGCGTATCAGGGCCCGGGGCGAACGCGAAATAAGCGGCGGCGGCGAGCGCCGCGACCGGCAGAAGCCTGTTCATTGGATCTCCGGGAAATCGTTATAGTAGCCGCGAAGCCGGCCATGGGAAGGGGCGGCAAAGCTGCCTGCCGAAGACCGTCAGAGGATCGATGGAACGACGGGTATCGCTCCTTCGGATGCATATCCTCGGGCGCCAGTCGGTCTCCCCCATCTTGCGCTGGTGGGCATGCAGCCGGCCCGGAGGTAGATCCTGTCTTCGTTCCAAGACAAGAAAATGCCAATTTCTACAATGAGTTGCTTGCGATGCCCTATTTTGTGTCGCCGGGAGGCGACGGAATAAAGACAGCCCACAACCATGAATTTCATTCAAGCCCATGAGAAACAAGAGAAAAACCGTTCTGGCATGACATGTGCTGTTGAAGTGTTGGCTTGTGAAAACAAAAGCCGCCCATCCAAACTTTATGCACAAAAGGACGCACATGAAGCAACATGCCCCGCATACCCGCAACACACTCTTGACCGTGCTCATGGCCGGTGTGGCCGGCGTTGGCTTTTCCACTGCAGTCACGGCGGCCACCGCTGCGGAAGTCGGCGCCAACCCCATTGTCAGCGCAGGTGCCCAGGCCAGCAATTATGTAGCGATGCACATGAGCACCACCGGCAGCGCCTTTCACAACGCCCTGGGGCAGCACTGGGAGACCCGGAGCGCAGACCGCGTCGCCGAACGTATGGGCACGAGCGTCGGCGGGCTGGAGCAATCGGCTGCGCCTGGCCCAGAGGCCGCCGGCAAAGCCATTGCAACCGCCAGGCGGAGGATGCACTAAAGCCACCTCCAGTGTTCGTTACACTAGCGCCCTGTCGCCGCAAGGCGTCGAGCCTGGGTGCATGCCGGTTCGGAATCGGCCTGATTGGTTGGGGGATAGGCCCCCTTCAAATTGGCTGCCCGCTGTGCGGAGGAACATCTGTATGCATCGAATAGAAAGCGTTGGTTCGCCCATGAATGATGAAAGCGCCATGACCCGTTCATGGAAAGACTGCATCTACCAGCAGCGCAGCGAGCTGGCGCGCATGCTGCGCGAACCGCTGGGGCAACTGGCCGAGCGTTGCGCACCGGCATGGGGCAATTGCGAAGCGCTGGATGCGGTTCTCTCGGAGCACTTCTCCAGCATTCCACATTGTTCGTTCCTGTACTGCCTGGAAAGCGACGGGATACAAATCAGCAACAATATCGGCCCGCAAGAGATCGTGCCTGAACACCTCGGGCGCGACCGCTCGCAGCGGCCGTATATGCAGGAAGCGGTCCCGGCATGGGGGTTTCTGCTCTCGAATGCTTACATCAGCCTACGTGAACACCGGCCCTCGCTCACGGCGCTCCAGGTCGTGAGCCGGGATTCCCGGACCTTGGGCTACCTCGGCGCCGACTTCGATTTGCGCAATCTGCCGGTGACGTCCGAACTTTACGAAGAGCCGGGCGATTGGCGCCAGGTGAAGGGCGATCCGGCGATCCGCGGCACAGTGTTTCAGCAAAGCCGGGAGGAAAGCCCGATGGATCGCAATCTGGAGCAGGCCTTGTCCATCCTCGAGGAACTGATGACCGAGCGCGGCGTATTTCAATGCCAGATCCATTTTTCCAGCAGCCTGGCCACCATCTGGACGCTGGACGATCCCTTGCGTTATCGCATCCTGGATCACGAGACCCTGAGCGACCCGGACATCTGCCTGATCTATCCGCCGCGCACCTATCCGCCCGATGCCGCAATCGCGCCGGCAGAAATCGGCCGCATCCTGAATACCCTTCAGGCCCTGCGCCTCACCGACCAGACGTTCTACCTGCGCATGGCTTCGATCAACATTTTCAACGGCATGGTGAGCGTGACCTTTTCCTGCGATGGCTCGCACTATATGCCGCACGGCGAGTTCCTGGCGAAGGATACGTCATTCTGGTTCTGACCCAGCCACACGCCCACCACCGCGTTGCGGGCGGCGGGCCGTGGCCAGCCAGGACGGCCGCACGCAATAGCAGGCGGAACAACTGCCGGGGCAGTTTCCACCGTCGCAGCAAGCGCCCCGGCTGCCGAAGCCAAACCTTGATATAAACAGCAGGGTGCCACTCACCTTGGGCGGATTGAGCTGATATGCTGCTCCTGCTGACAAATACATAACAAATCTTTCGAGGAGCGCCGGATGGGCAAGGAAACCTTTCTCGCACGTCAACCCATCGTCGATGCCGAGCATCGCCTGTTCGCCTACGAGCTCCTGTTCAGACAATCGCTGGCTTCCGTCTCGGCCCAGATCACCAGTCAGCTGCAAGCCGGCGTCGATGTCATCAGCAGCACCCTCTGTCTCGGATCGGACTGGCTGCTGCACGGCAAGCTCGCCTTCATCAATCTGGACGAAGCCACCTTGATGAGCGACTTCGTCTGCCTGCTCCCGCCCCACCACGTCGTCTACGAAATCCTCGAGACCGTACCGGTCACCCCGGTGCTGATCGCCCGCATCCAGGAACTCCGGCAGCTCGGCTACCACTTCGCACTGGACGATTTCGTCTGCCTGGAGGAATACCGCCCGTTGCTGTCGATGGTCGACTTTGTGAAGCTCGACATGCTCGAGCAGCCTCCCGAAAAGACCGTGGAAATCATCGCGCACATCCGGCTCAACTTCACCGGCCAGTTCATCGCCGAAAAAGTCGAAACCCGCGAAATGTTCGACCTCTGCCGCGACAGCGGCATCCAGTATTTCCAGGGCTATTATTTCGCCCGCCCGGAGAATCTCGCCAACAAGGCCATCCAGCCGGGTCAGCTGGCGGTTCTCGAACTGATGAACAAAGTTCGGGTCTGCGAAGACCTGGGCGAGATTGAAGAACCGTTGCGCCGCAATGCCGCCCTGACCCTGCGCCTGCTGCGCTACGCCAATTCCGCCGCCTCGGGCCTGCGGCAGCAAGTCCACACTGTGCGCCAGGCCCTGACCCGGATCGGGCTGATGACGCTTTACCGCTGGCTGGCACTGCTTCTGGTCACCGCCAACCCGACGCCAACCAACGCCCTGCTGGCACGGACAGCCGTCACGCGCGGGCGCCTGTGCGAGTTGCTCGGCCAATCCCGGCTCAACCGCCAGGCTCAGGACGAGCTGTTCATGACCGGGCTGTTTTCCCTGGCCGAACCGCTGATGGGCATCCCCCTCGCCTATCTGCTCGAACAGTTGCCCATGCCCGACCCCATCGTTCAGGCCCTGGTCCACCAGGCCGGGCCCTATGCGCCCTTCCTCAAACTCGCCGAAGCGTCGGAGCGCGGCGATTTCGGGCGAATCGCCCGCTACGCCGCTGACATCGCCTCCAGCCCGGAAGAGGTCAATCTGGCACAGCTGCAATCGCTTGCCTGGACCGAGGAGCTGGCCGGCGAAGTGGCGCCGACAGCCGAGCCGGCCACGCCAGCAGCCATGCCGCGTTAATTCGGGCCCGGCGCCTTCAGTCCGCTCGCCCTCCCCACCCGGTACGCTGCCAGCAGGGCCGCCCTCAGGTCCGGATCTGCGTCCAGGTCGCGCGCGCCCAGCATCCGTTGCGCGATGGCCCTGACAACTTGCCAGTCCTGTTCCTCGCGCCGCTCCTGCTCGAATCGAGTCCAGTCGAACCGGCCATCGCGGCAGCTTCGCGCCGCGGCACCCGTGGCATCCGAGAACGCGATCCCGTACGTCTCCAGCACTTCATACAGATACGAGTAGGGATCGATTCCCGCCGCCCTGGCCAGAAGCCGGTGGAAATCGGGCGCCTCGCCAGACGCGTCGAGACACCCATCCAGGTCGATGACGGAATCGAGTTCGTACGTCTCGCCTTTGAACGAGAGGGAGAGTCGGGCGCGGACAGTGTTGTTGCTCATATCGATCGATAAAAAGGAAGCCGATTATTCCGGATTGCGATGAAGCGACAAGACCACGTTCTCATCAGCCAGGAGACTCGGCGTCAGCCCGCCGTGGTCTTCGCATCGAGCAGATCGACCTTTTTGTACATCCAGCCGCCGGCATAAAGCGTTACACCGAGCACGGCCAGCAGTCCGATGCGCACCAGCGGCGATGCGTGAGAAAGATCGAACAGCATGACTTTGGCGGCCGAGGCGGCGAAGATAAGGAGCGAGGATTTGCCGAGCAGCTTGTCACCGCTCCGGAAGGCAAGCGCGAGACAGGCGAGCGCGACCCCGCCCCAGGCGAGGGAGACGGCAAGCCGCCCGTCGAGGATCTGCACCGCGGCGCTCATCATTGCGACTTGGCCGACGTAGAGCGCGACGGTCGCGAAGCTCTCCATGGCAGGCATGCGC
Source organism: Thiobacillus sp. (assembly GCA_021166845.1). GTDB lineage: Bacteria > Pseudomonadota > Gammaproteobacteria > Burkholderiales > Thiobacillaceae > Thiobacillus. Next base: position 8,652 of record JAJPEP010000104.1, on the reverse strand, counting down.
CGGACCAGCACGTAGGCGACATAGAGCGCCGCCGCGTAGAGCAGCGCCAGCAGGTCGTGCGCGGGAACGTCGCTCACTCCTGCGCCGAGAACGACGCGTTGATAGTTGATGGCGAAAATCACCGCCACCAGCGCCCGGATCGGCCAGCTCAGCGAGGCAAACTCGCCGCGCGAGCGGATGTACACACCCAGCGCCGGCAACAGCAGCAAAGCCACCCAGGGCGCAAAGGCCGCCGGCAACAGTTCCATGTAGCCCGCGTGAAACAGTGCCAGCGCGGCGTAGGCGCTCACCAGCATCGCGCTCGCCGGCAGCGCGCCGAGCGCGTGTTTGGCGACGAGATGCGCTCCCAGCAGCACCGCCACGCTGCCAAGCGCGATCCACGGCGCGAACGCCGGCACATGGCGTTCGAGCAGCCAGTATTGCAGTGCGTAGAAAATCAGCAGCAGCGGCAGGTGGGCCATCGCCTCCTCGCGCGTCATCGGGCGCTGGCGACGCACCGAAAAGCCGATTGCACCGGCGAGGAAGATCGCGAACTGCAGCGCCTGAAAGGTGAAGGCCGCGCCCCACTCGGCCGGCGCCATCCGGCTCCACAGAAGATGGAAGCCGAGCAGCGCGAGATACGCGGCGAGCAGATAGGTGCGGCGGTTGCCGATCCAGATCGAATACAGGCAGAACAGCACGCTCCACGCCGAGAAATAGATCACCAGATCGACCACTGAACCGGCCAGCGTGTGCAGCAGGAACGGCGCCGAGTACGACCCCACCACCGCGAACAGCCCGTAGAGCTCGCTCTCGAATAGCCGCCCCAGCCACAACGCGGCAAGGCAGGTGAGGATCACCGCGCCCGTCGCCAGCGGCACGCCGATGAAGTGGTAGTAGAGATGCGCGCCGTAGATCGACAGGAACAGCACCACCAGGCCGCCGGCCGGTAGCAGGCTGGCGTACTGCTTGTCGGCGGAACGCAATTTCAGCCCCGCGCCGATCAGCGCAAACCCGGAGAGCACCGCCACCCCCAGCTGCCGCTCCGGCGTCAGCCAGCCGGCGTCGAGCGCCAGCCGGATCAGATACGCCACCGCCAGCACCAGCGCCGTCGCCCCGGTCCAGCCGAGAATCTGCGTCACCGACAGCGTGCTTTCATGTCGGGATCGTGTCGCGGTGCCGTACTGCGGGTCGATCACCCTGCGCGTCATCGCGGGGGTGGCGACCGCCGGTTGAGCCGGCGCCTGACTTGCGGCGGCAGCCGGTTCTGCGGCAGGCGCGGAGGCATCGGCTGGCCGCGCAGCGGGCATCGCCGGCAGCAATTGCTCGATCCGGGCCAGGCGGTCTTCGACTTGCGCCAGTCGTTCTTCAAGGGTTTTCACGGTGCGGCTCCTCCCGATATTTTTATGCCCGTGATGTTACTGCGTAAATCAGTGGCCGCCGCTCCTCCGGAAACCTGCCCCCTATTGTTTCTGTGCCTTGTGCCATGCGTTGTCATCTTCCATGCTCACTTTGCCGCGCGACTTGGCATAATCCGTTCCTCCGTATCTTGCTACGTCGGCCGCGTTCCAGGCGGCCGCCCCTCATCGACCATGCTCCCCTCCATCGAACACCGACTCGCCGGCGAGATCGCGGCCAAGCCCGCGCAGGTTGCCGCCGCCATTGCCTTGTTGGACGAAGGGGCTACCGTGCCTTTCATCTCGCGCTATCGAAAAGAAGCAACGGGCGGCCTGGACGACACGCAGCTGCGCCTGCTGGAAGACCGGCTGCGCTACCTGCGCGAACTGGAAGACCGCCGCGCGGCCATCATTGCGTCGATCACCGATCAGAACAAGATAACGCCCGAGCTGCTGACGGCGATCTCGCTGGCTGCGGACAAGACGCATCTGGAAGACCTCTACCTGCCCTACAAGCAGAAACGGCGCACCAAGGTGCAGATCGCGCAGGAGGCCGGACTGGAGCCGCTGGCCGACGCCCTGCTGGCCAACCCGATGCTCAATCCCGAAGAGGAAGCGGCCAAATACCTGCGCGAGCCCTTCACCACCGAGCAGGGCGACAACCCCGGCGTGGCGGATGCCAAGGCCGCGCTCGACGGCGCGCGGCAGATCCTGATGGAACGCTTTTCCGAAGATGCGCCCCTGCTGCAATGGCTGCGCGACTACGTGCAGGAACACGGCATCGTCGAATCGAAAGTGCGCGAAGGCAAGGAAACCGCGGCAGAAAAATACGCCGACTACTTCGACTATTCCGAGTCCATCAACACCATCCCCTCGCACCGCGCGCTGGCGCTTTTCCGCGGCCGGCGCGAGGACCTGCTCGACGTGCGGCTGCGCCTCGACAGCGAAGAGGAGCGGCCGGCCTGGAGCGCGCCGCACAATCCCTGCGAGACGCGCATCGCCAGCCGCTTCGGCATCCAGGACCAGAACCGGCCCGCCGACCGCTGGCTGATGGACACGGTGCGCTTCACCTGGCGCGTGAAGAGCTTCATGCATCTGGAGCTGGAGTTGATGGGCGCGCTGCGCGACCGCGCAGAGACCGAGGCCATCCAGGTGTTTGCGCGCAACCTCAAGGCCCTGCTGCTGGCCGCGCCGGCCGGGCCGCGCGTCACGATGGGACTCGACCCCGGCATCCGCACCGGGGTGAAAGTGGCGGTGACGGACGAGACCGGCAAGGTGCTGGATACCGCCACCATCTACCCGCACCAGCCCCGCAACGACTGGGACGGTTCGCTGCACACGCTGGCGAAGCTGGCCGAGAAGCACCGGGTTTCGGTGATCTCGATCGGCAACGGCACCGCTTCGCGCGAGACCGACAAGCTGGCGCGCGACCTCATCAAGCTGCGTCCCGAACTCAAGCTCACCAGCGTGGTGGTGTCCGAGGCGGGCGCGTCGGTGTATTCCGCGTCCGAATTCGCCTCGCGCGAACTGCCCGAGCTGGACGTCTCGCTGCGCGGCGCGGTCTCCATCGCGCGCCGCCTGCAGGATCCGCTGGCCGAGCTGGTGAAGATCGACCCCAAGTCGATCGGCGTCGGCCAGTACCAGCACGACGTCAGCCAGTTCCAGCTGGCGCGTTCGCTCGATGCGGTGGTGGAAGATTGCGTCAACGCCGTCGGCGTCGACGTCAACACGGCGTCGGTGCCTTTGCTGGCGCGCGTCTCCGGCCTCTCCAGCAGCGTGGCGCAGGCCATCGTCACCCACCGCGAGACCAAGGGCCGCTTCGCCCGCCGCGCGCAGCTGCTCGACGTGCCGCGCCTGGGCGCAAAGACCTTCGAACAGGCAGCGGGCTTCCTGCGCATCATGGACGGCACCGACCCGCTCGACGCCTCCGCCGTCCACCCCGAATCGTATCCGCTGGTGCAGGCGATCCTCGCCGACATCAAGCAGGACCTCAAGGCCGTGATCGGCAACGGCGGCCTCTTGAAGTCACTCGATCCGGCGAAATACCGGGACGGGAAATTCGGCATCCCCACCATCACCGACATCCTCAAGGAACTCGAAAAGCCCGGCCGCGACCCGCGCCCCGAATTCACCACCGCGACTTTCAGGGAAGGCGTGGAAAAACTGGCCGACCTGAAGCCCGACATGATCCTGGAAGGCGTCGTCACCAACGTCGCTGCGTTCGGCGCGTTCGTCGACATCGGCGTGCACCAGGATGGCCTGGTCCACATCTCCGCGCTGTCCAACACCTTCGTCAAAGACCCGCACAGCGTGGTCAAGGCCGGGCAGATCGTGAAGGTCAAAGTGCTGGAAGTGGACGAGAAGCGCAAACGCATCGCGCTAACGATGCGACTGAGCGATGCGCCGGAGAAAACAGGTGAGAAGTTACAGGCGGCCCAGCGGCCACCACGCGCCAATCGCGATCAGGGCAAACCGAACCATGCGCCTGCCTCAGCGCCAATGGGCGGCGCGATGGCAGCGGCGTTTTCCAAGTTGAAGGAGTGAGGTCCGTTTCCTTGTCCATGGGCCATATCGAAATACTGCTGTGCGAGATCGTAAAAACAGATCACGCCGAGTGAACGCGCGTATTCGTAGTTCATCACCGCCCGTGGTATCTGAACTGGGCCAAGCTGAACTGACCTCGAGAGAATTTAACCCGGATTATTCATTAGGGCGAGATGCTTTAGGTAGGGTGCACTCCGTGCACCGATTGACGCCCGAAGGTGCACGGAGTGCACCCTAATTCGCACAAAACCGACACCCATTGCGACCTCAGGTGCTTGCCGCACCGCCCAGCGCCCGCGCCCGCAACTGTCCGCAACCGCCCTCCACATCCTGCCCCGCGGAATGGCGCAGCTTGGTGAGCACGCCGCGCCGGTGCAGGCTGCGCGCCATCACGGCCGCGCGCTCCCAGCTCGGGCGGCGAAGGTCGTTGCCCTCGACGCCCTCGACGCTGTTGTAGGGAATCAGGTTCATCACCGCGAACTTGCCGGCCAGCAGTCGGGCGATCCTGTCCAGCTCGGCATCGGTGTCGTTGATCCCTTCGAGCAGCGTCCACTGGACCTGGATCGGGTAGCCCGTGCGGCGGGCATAGGCCTCGCCCAATTCGACGAGTTCAGCCGGCGCGATGTCGGGCGCCCGAGGCAGCAGGCGCCGGCGCAGATCGGCATCGGTGGTGTGCAGGGAAAGCGCCAGCGCAGGCTTCACCGTGGACAGCGGCAGTCGCTCGAACACGCGCCGGTCGCCGACAGTCGAAAAGACCAGGTTCTTGTGGCCGATGCCGCCTTCCACACCCAGCAGCTCGATGGCCTCCAGCACATTGTCCAGATTGTGGGCCGGCTCGCCCATGCCCATGAACACGACCTTCTTCACCGGGCGGCGGCTGCGCGCCAGCACCACCTGGGCGACGATCTCCGCGCCGGAGAGCTGGCGCAGCAAACCGGCGCGGCCGGTCATGCAGAACACGCAGCCCACCGCACAGCCGACCTGGGTCGACACGCACACGCCGTCGCGCGGCAGCAGCACGCTTTCCACCGTCTGGCCATCCGCCAGTTCCACCAGCAATCGGGCCGAGCCATCCTCGCCGGGATGCTCGGAATGCACCCGCGCCAGGCCGCGCAATTCGTCGAACAGACCCGGCAGCGCATCGCGCACCGCCAGCGGCAAAAAGTCTTCGGCACGGCGCCGCTTGGTGTCGAGCGAGCGCCCCTGAACCCACGCCCGCAGCACGCGCCCCTCATGACAGGGCGCAGCGCCCAGATCGCGTAGACGTTGTCGGAGTTGAGGGAGTCGCATGGCGGGCGGGATGTTAGCACGAGGGCTGCGGCCGGCTGCGGGGCAGTCTGGCCGCCAGCGGCCTTGTGCCAATGCACGACCCGGCCCAAATGTGCAGGCCGACCAATCGTCCAACTCATTCTTGCTACAGTGAATGGATTGACGAACGGCGGCGGTCCGGCCATGCAATCTTGCAGGGTCATGCCGCCCCACCCACCCGCAAAGGAGAGAACAGAACCATGGGATTCTTCAGCAAAATTCTCGCGAAGCTCGGCAACGGCAGCGACCGGGCTGCGGCCGCCCCGGCCCCCACCGCCGCACCTGCGGCCCCGGGTGCGGCCCTAATCCCTATCCCCAAGGAGCAAACACATGCAGATCACCGACATTCTCGCCCAGATGGGACGGTCTCCAGTCGATGGCACGCGAACTGGGGGTGAGCGAGGCCCAAGCGGCCAGCGGAGCCGAGACGCTCATCCCGGCGATCCTCGGCGGATTCAAGAAACAGGCGCAGGCGCAGCCCACGGGTCTCGCAGGGCTGGGTGGCCTGCTCGGGCAACTCGGCGGCGGCGGCCTGCTCGACGATGTGCTGGCGCCGCAGCCGACGGACGTGAGCCAAGGCAACAACGTGCCTGGACAGATCTTCGGCTCCAAGGACGCGAGCCGCGCGGTCGCGCAGAACGCGGCTTCGCAGTCGGGGCTCGATCCCAGCCTTCTCAAGAAAATGCTGCCGATGCTGGTTGCAGGCTACATGGCGAAGCGGCAAGGCGCCGGCGCAGCGGAACAATCCGCCCCGATGAGCGGGGGATTGGGCGGCCTGCTTGGCGGGCTGCTCGGCGGCCAGGGCGCCAAGCCTGCCGGCAGCGGGGGCTCGGGACTCGCCTCGATGCTCGACCTGAACGGCGACGGCAATGCCCTCGACGACATCATGCGAATGGCCGGCAAGGCCATGCGTTGACCCGCGAAATGCGTGCACTCGAAGCTTCAATCATCAAGGGAGCAACAACATGAGCTGGATCATCTCGTTGATCATTGGCGGCATCGTGGGCTGGCTGGCGAGCATCGTCATGAAGACCAACGACCAGATGGGCTGGATCGCCAACGTGCTGGTGGGTGTGGTGGGCTCGATGCTCGGCTACTGGATCGCCGGACTGCTGGGCTTCGCGGCCATGAGCGGCATCGCGCGCTTCATTGTCGCGTTCGGCGGCGCAGTGCTGCTGATCTTCATCCTGGGCAAGCTCGGCATGTTCCGGAAAAAAGCGTAACCCCGGACCCGGCACGCCCCGTACTTTGGCGCCAGGCGCCGTGTTGTCATCACCCGGCGCATTGGGCGTCATGTATCGCAACCACAAAGGAGAAAGAGATATGGCCGGTTGGTTCGAATTGAGCAAGAGTTCAGATGGTCAGTTCCGCTTCGTTCTCCAGGCGGACAACGCGGAGACCCTGCTCACCAGCGAGTTCTATCACGCAAAGGGCTCGGCCGAGAACGGCATTGCTTCGGTGCAGAGCAATTGCGGGGCAGATGAGCGCTACGAGAAAAAGATCGCCTCGAACGGCAAGCACTACTTAAACCTGAAGGCAGCCAATCATCAGATCATCGGTACGAGTCAGATGTATGAATCCGCCAATTCTCGGGATGCCGGCGTTGCGTCCGTCAAGTCGAACGGGACGACCACGACGGTGAAGGACAAGACCTGATGGTCATTGCGGTTCTCTCGTAAGGGGCGGCAAAACGGGGTCTGAACGCTCCCCGCGCCAGGCATGGCGTATCGCGGGTCTGCCCAATCCGGGTGAAGAAGCCAAGGCGTACCTGGCCTGAATCCCGGCCCACTCTTGCCGGTGCCGCACCCGAATCATCCTGAACCCAGACGCAGACAGCCCCGCACTCTCGAAAATCGTCGAATGAAGGAAAGATTCTCTGTGTCGGGGCTTCTCATCACCGTTGTGTTGACGCTGATTGCGGGCATCCTGGTGCTGAACTTCACCACGGGCGAGAAGAAAATAGAGCAAAGCGTCGAGCGCCTTTACGCGGCTGATGATCCGGTCTTTGCGCGCGCGATGGGGGGTGCTCGGGCCGGCCATCTTGCAGGGCAACCGTTTCGAAGCCCTGTTGAATGGCGACCGGATTTTTCCCGCCATGCTCGCTTCCATTCGCGATGCGAAGAAGACCATCACCTTCGAGAGCTACATCTACTGATCGGACGCAATCGGCAAAGAGTTCGCCGACGCGCTGGCCGAACGTGCCCGCGCCGGCGTCAAGGTGCACGTGCTGCTCGACTGGGTCGGCAGCAACAAGATGGACCCGACGCATCTCGCTGTCATGGAGGCGGCCGGCGTCGAAGTGCGCAAATTTCACAAGCCCGTCTGGTACTCCCTGGCGCGCATGAACAACCGTACCCACCGCAAAGTGCTCGTTGCCGACGGCAAGGTGGGCTTCACCGGCGGTGTCGGCATCGCCGGGCTTTGGACGGGCGATGCCCAGGATCCGCAGCACTGGCGCGACACCCACTTCAGGGCCGAAGGTCCGGTCGTGGCGCAAATGCAGGCCGTATTTCTCGACAACTGGATCAAGGCCACCGGTGTCGTCCCATGCATCTGATGTACCTGCTGGCGATTACCTCGGTGCAACATTCGATCCACTTGTCGAGCGCCTATTTCGTCCCCGACCAGCTAAGCACCCAGGCGCTCGTCGATGCGCTCAAACGCGGGGTCAGGGTGCAGATCATCGTGCCCGGCGAGCACAGCGACGCGGCAGTCGTCCAGAGCGCCTCGCGTGCCCGATGGGGAGACCTCCTTGCCGCCGGCGCCGAGATTCACGAGTACCAGCCGACGATGTATCACTGCAAGGTGTTGATCATCGACAGTTTGATGGTGTCGGTCGGCTCGACCAATTTCGACAACCGCTCCTTTCGCCTCAACGACGAAGCCAATCTGAACATTTACGCGGCCGATTTCGCTCGCCAGCAAGTCGAAGTGTTCAATGCCGATCTGTCGCGCTCGCGCCGGATCAGCCTGCACGAGTGGCAGCAGCGGCCGCTTGCCGAAAAGTTTCTGGAGCATACCGCGTCGCTCTTCGGCGCACAGTTGTAGACAGCACACGGGGTCAGGTTGAACGGACCCCGTGTCCGTTTAAAAGCGTCCGAAAACCCGGGTTAGCCCAGCCCGGCCCCATCATTTAAGCCTTGTACCGCGCTGGATTTTTAAAGCAATAAAAAGCACCGGGCATCCGTCCGGGGGCGCAAGCCCTGGTCGAGGCGCCTGCCTCAGAGGCTGCTCTGCGGCCCCCCTGCACGCGTGAACAGTCCGCGGATACGGCTGATCAGACCTAGTACCATGTAACATTATTTATTTCGCATTATTATGCTTTGTGACATACTCGTGAAATCCTTAACCAAAGGAGGTCACCATGCCACCGAGATACCGTGTAACACTTACGGAACAAGAGCGCAGCGAACTTGATGCATTG
>JAJPEP010000095.1 GCA_021166845.1 Thiobacillus sp. | reverse complement strand
ACTTCATGACCGCCCACTGGGCCGAACTCCCCTACACCCTGCTCGGCAAGGTTTCCAACCGCATCATCAACGAGATCCGCGGCATCAACCGGGTCACCTACGACATCACCGGCAAGCCGCCCGGCACCATCGAGTGGGAATAATCCAAGCTTGTTCGCGGGCTTTCGGCGACTATCGGAAATGCGTGATAACTGATTGATTAGTAAAAATATATAATACTAAATCTATCAGTAACAATTGCTGGCAGCCAGATCAAAGTGTCGGTCGATCTGACGGTAGCCAAGTGCGGTCTCCAAGGATTATAATTTTCACCGTCAAGCCGTTTGGACGCGTGACGGTAAAAAATCAAGCAAAAAGCTAGATTTCATGCGGGTTCCGAGCGGGTTGGTAGTTTGAATGTGCGTGACGGTAAAGCCGTCACCGCCACGGAGAACGCCGATGCTCACCGACACTGCACTGAAGAACCTCAAGCCCAAGAGCGCTCAATACAAGGTGGCCGACCGAGACGGCATGTACGTGACTGTCTCACCAGCCGGCACCATCACCTTCCGTTACGACTATCGCCTCAATGGGCGCCGCGAAACGCTGACCATCGGCCGCTATGGGCCAGATGGCTTGTCGCTGGCCAAGGCGCGCGAGCGCTGCCTGGAGGCCAGGCGTGCGGTGGCCGATGGGCGGTCGCCTTCTCAGGAGAAGCAGCGCCAGAAGCGCCGGCTGGCCGAGGCTAAGACCTTCGGCGAATTTACCGTCAGGTGGGCCGCCGAGGCGCGCATGGCCGACAGCACGCGATCCATGCGCAAGAGCATCCTCGATCGCGACATCCTGCCGGTTTTCCAGAATCGGCTACTGACCGAGATCACAGCCGACGACCTGCGCGATTTGTGCAACAAGGTCAAGGGCAGGGGAGCGCCGGCCACGGCGATCCATGTCCGCGACATCGTTAAACAGGTCTATGGCTTTGCCATTCTGCACGGCGAGAAAGTGGCCAATCCGGCCGACGACGTTGGTCCGTCGTCGATTGCCACCTTCGTTCCGAAGGACCGTGCGCTGTCGCCGAGTGAGATCCGCGTCATGTTGTCCCAGATGGAGCATGTCGCTTCGTACCCCACCATCAAGCTCGGCCTGCGCCTGATTTTGCTCACCCTGGTACGCAAGGGAGAATTGATCCACGCGACGTGGGACGAGGTGGATTTCGAGAAGGCGCTATGGAGTATCCCGAAGGAACGCATGAAGGCGTCCAAGGCCCATAACATCTACTTGTCGCAGCAGGCGCTCGACATCATGATCGCCCTACGCACCTGCGCAGGCGGCTCGCGCTACCTGATTCCTTCGCGCTACGACGCCGACAAGTGCATGTCCAACGCCACGCTTAATCGGGTTACGCAACTGATTGTCGAACGCGCGAAGACGAACAGCCTACCGCTGGAGCCCTTCACCGTGCACGACCTGCGGCGCACGGGTTCGACCATCCTCAATGAGCTCGGCTTCAACAGCGACTGGATCGAGAAGTGCCTGGCGCACGAAGACGGCCGCTCGTCGCGAGGCGTCTACAACAAGGCCGAATATGCCGAGCAGCGCCGTCACATGCTGCAGGAATGGGCCGACATGATTGACGCGTGGACCGCAGGCAAATCGCACACTCCGACGTTGCTACCACCATCGATGAAAGTGCTCACGACGCAGGCTTTGCTTTGACCGGGCGATGCTTGCGTTGGCGCACATCGGGCGAGGGCGCCCGCTTCAGTCGATCGGAGTCGGAGGCCTGCCGCCGTCTGGCTATCCAGGCCTCCACCTCGGCCAGGTCCCACACTACGCAGCGCGCCGTCAGATTGAAGCGGCGCGGAAATTCACCGCGTCTCTCCATATCGTAGATCGTCGTGTCTGCCAGCGGCACCAGTTGACGCAACTCAGTGCGTCGAATGGTGCATCTGAAGGGAAGAGGGCTCTTGAGCAATAGATGCGGTAACTTGTCGTCCTCGGGACGGCAGTCATCATGCACTGTATGCTCGCGAACAGTTACTCGCTGTGATGGGTTGTCATTCATGTTCGAGTCCAGGTAAAAGGTAGCGACTGAAGCGTTACGATGTTTCAAGGACATATGCTGACTATCGAAGCCACGATCAACAACCTACTGAGGCGAAGCACGGCGTACAACAGTGCTATTCGATGGATAAGGTTGTGACAAGCCAGCCCGCCCCGATCGAGCAGGCAAACGAAGCTGCCGCTGATCCGGTCGGGGTATTCGACTTGTCCAGCGCCGAGGGCGTCAATGAGTCCGAGCGGCTGCTCATGCGTCTATGCCGCAAGTCGTTCCTGAGCCTCTGGGCGCATGCCAATCTCCATACCGCCCAGGACATGCGAGATGGCAAGGGCAGTGCGAAGGAGTTTGCCGATGTGCTGGTGGTATTCGGCGACGATGTGATCATCTTTTCCGACAAGCACATCCAGTTTCAGACAGCTCGGGAATTGGGTGTAGCCTGGCCGCGTTGGTTCAAGCATGCCGTGGCCGAATCGGCCAAGCAGTTGCACGGTGCGATGAGTTGGTTGCGGCGATTCCCCAAGCGCATCTTCCTCGACGCGGCTTGCACGCGACCTCTGCCTGTCGAACTTCCTTCCGCCGATCGTGCCCGCTACCATCTTGTCGCGGTCACGCGTGGTAGTCGCGAGGTTTGTCTCAAGACCTTTCCCTGCAGCTTTGGAACTTTGCAGATCAACACCGATGTTGAGGGGCGCGCGCATGAGAAAGTGCCGTTCACGATTGGCGTACTGGACCGTTCCAAGCACTTCGTGCACGTCCTGGATGAGTTCTCCCTCGAAGTCGCCATGGATGAAATGGACACCATCACCGATTTCCTTATGTATCTCAAGGCGCGCGAGGCCTTCTTGAGCGAGGCTGATACGACCGTGGTTGCCGCAGGGGAGGAGCAGTTGGTCGCCGCATATATTTCCAATGGCGACAACAGTAAGCATCCATTCCTGCCTGATGCCATTGGCGCAAATAGACCTGATCTCGTGATGTTCGACGATTCGCATTATCCAGGCCTCTTACAACGCCCCGAGTACCAGGAAAAGCGCCGTCAAGATGAACGCAGTCGCGCATGGGACGATCTGCTCGAAAGGCTGATTCGCCTGGGCGACCCCAAGCTGGTTCATCCGGAAGTCGAGCAGCCGAACCACGAGACAGAAGAAGCGTTGCGGCTGATGGCAGCCGAATCGCGATTCAGGCGTCACCTTCTCACCGAGTCGCTGCTGGAGATGTTGACTGCGGCAGCGGAAGAGCCCGGCAAGCGGCGCGCGCGAGTCTTCACGACACGCGAGCAGTTCGATCTCGTCTATATCTTTCTGGTCACGCCAAAGCTCTCCAATGAGACCGATGACGATTACCGCAAACACCGCGTGGCGATGCTTCATGCGTACTGCCGTTGCGCCAAGTTGCGCTTTCCTCAATCCGACACCTTCATCGGCCTCGGGCTCGACCATCCCGCAAGGGACTATGAGATGTCGTCGGAAGACGTAATTGTTTTCACCTGTCACGAATACACGCCCGCCGAGAAAGCCGAGACTGAGCGTTTTCAGCGGGAGTTCGGCATCCTTGGTGAGGGACTTACGATGCGGGAAGGTTACGCGACCGAGTTCCCCGCTATGGCCAAGGCTCAGCCACAGGCCAAGCCGAAACGGGATGACGATAACAAGAAGCACAAAGCAAAGCTCGCGAAAGCGTCGCGACGCCGAAATCGTCGATAAGGCGGTCGGCCGTGCGACGACCGTGCGAAAACTTAGGTGCCAGGGGCCGGGTTCGGATGGGCCGCCGATCCGGCTTTCGCCAGATATTTCTTGAATTCACGGTCGCGAACCATGAAAGCTTCAAGTATGTGGGGTATCAGGGCGACGCCGTCCACGGATTCACCGTAGGTCTGGGCATGGAGAGCCGCGTAACGATCCAGCATTGTCTTCAGGTTGGTTGAAAGGGAAATCGTAAGCTTTATGGTTTCGGATTTAGGTAGCGGACCCAGCCGCAGCTTGTTCGTGCTCATTGCGATGATCCTCGTTGAAAGAACAGCGGCTGATAAGGGCGCAGGATCAGATCCTTGTTCACCATCACCCGCAGCGGAAAGCCCGGTCGTATCGTCAGCGTCGGCTGGATGCTGAGGTTGCGCTTAGTGATCTCCTGGCCCATCTGGTTCACGGTGTCCTGAGCGCTCTGGCGTGCCGTAATCACCACGCCGTTGCCGTCACTTCCGTTGTCAGGAGCGGCTAGCTCGGCGCCGACACCCACCAGCGTGGACAGTGCCGCGCCTGCGAGGATGCGATCCCAGTGCCAATCGACGCCATCCTCCAGACCGGCGTAACCGGCAGGGTCAATGCCGGGCAACTTGTCCAACGAAATGGAGGAGGTGTCCGGCAGGATCAGCCGCGTCCATACAAGCAGCACACGACGCTGGCCGAATGCCACCTGGCTGTCGTAACGGCCGATTAGCCGCGAGCCTTGCGGGATCAGCAAGTAACGTCCGGTGCCCGTGTCGAAGACCGCCTCGGTCACTGTGGCGAGGACCTGCCCGGGCAAGTCGGAGTTGATGCCGGTGACCAGCGCCGCCGGGATGATGGTGCCCGCCATCACCTGGTAGGGCGAGGCTGGTCGTTGCAGATTGGCTGGATTGCGCGTGATCCCGTCGCCCGCATTGGCCAGAAAAGCCTGCTTCTGATCCTGACGATTCTGCACGGCGGTGGGATCGGTTGGCTGCGCGACGGCCAGCGCCGGGGACAACGGGTTGTATGGCTGGTTGTCCGATGCGAGCTCCATGGTGGCAGCGTTCGCAGGCATGCTGGCAGCGGGCGACGGTGCATTGCCACTGCGGAAGAACACCCCAGAGCGCGCGGCCTCGTAGGAATCGCCGGGCTGGGCCATGCGGCCGGCCTGCGCTTGGGGCACCTGCTCCGCTGGGCTTGTATTGCCGCGCGCACGCACGATGGCCGGTCCCAGGTCGCCCGGCAGCGGCTCGCCCAATTCCGGCACAACTGGTTTCGGCGCCATCGGTACCATGGAGTAATCCTTGGGCAACCGCTCCAGATTCTCGACGCGCGCCACGCGATCGACGTTGTACAACTCAGTGGCCGGGTCGCGCTCGCGCTGGCGAGGCTGCAACGACCACAGCGTGGCACCGAGGATCACCACGCCGAGCGTCCCCGCGCCGATGGCCAATATCCGACGATTGAGCCGTGTGACGGGGCGAGGCGAGGCGCGTAGCGCCAGCGTTTCGGGTGCGACCTTGGGCGCTCCGTTGGTCGGCTGACCGGTTTGGGGCGTACTCATACTCAGTGTCTCCCCGCCGTGCTGGTGCCATCCGTGCGCTCAATGCGCACGACCGCGGCCTTGTCGGCGCCCAGGCGCAGTTCGGCCGCGCCGAACAGCCGATCCACCACGTAGTAAGGCGCCCGGTAGCGATAGTTGACGAGCTGGCCGTCGCCCTGCGGGCCGATCACGAACAGTGGTGGCAACTCCCCCCGGGGGATGCCGGGCGGCATCTGGATGTAGACCTTTTCGCCATCATCGAAGGCGCGCAGTGGCTTCCATGGCGGGCTATCGCCTTTGATCGCGTAACGGAACTTAATCCGCTCCAGCGATAGACCGGCGTTCACCGGCGTGGCGGCCTGGGCCTGCTGCGCCTGCTTTTGCAAGGCCAGCATGCGGTCTTTCGGGTAGTCCCATGAAACCGACGCCATCCACGCCTGCGGCGTCGATGATAGTTCGATCAAATACGTGCGGCGATTGGTGGTGATGACAAGATTGGTTTTTAGCCCGACGCGCGTGGGTTTCACCAGCACGTTCACGCGCCGAGTCTCGCCGGCGCCGCTCGCGGTGTCGCCGACGATCCAGCGCGCCGTGTCGCCGGCTGAGACCGTGACCAGTTCCTCGCCTTCCTGCAGGGCGATGACAGTGACGCGGCCGGGGCTGGTGTAGACCTGATACAGCGCGCCGTCCGCATACGGCCAGACTTGGATGGCGTTGACATACCCCTCGCGCGTGGGTGGAACACGCGCCTCCTCGTTCGCACGCGATACACGCACCTTCTCATCCGTCGCTTCCGCTGTCGCAGGGGAATCAACAGCATTCGTCAGCGGTTTCAACTGGGCGGGCAAGGGCAGGGGTCTGGGCACCTCGATTACCGTCACTTGCGCTGGCGGCTCGGGTAATAGCTGGGCGGCCACTGGTTCATCCAGCGTGATGTCGGGCGGCGGTGTGCCTTGTGTGGCGCAGCCGGAGACGACTGCCAAGGTGGCCGCCAGTTCAATGGTCACAACGTAAATGCGGATCGGTGTCATGGATTTTTGCCTCCTTCGGTCGCGTCGAGTTCCCGGCTCCAGGACAGTCCGGTAACGTAAATGCCCAGCGGGTTCTTGCGTAGCCTCTCTTCAGTATGGGGCGGCTGCAGGACCACCGACAGCACGGCAGTCCAGCGTTCGGTGGTGGCGGGTGTCCCATTGACGTAGGCGTGTTCAATCCAGCGCACCTGGAACGAGGCATCACTGACGCGAACCACGCTGGTGACTTCCACCGCCACCGAACTCTGGCCGACGCGCGAGAACGGGTCGTTCGATCTGGCGTGGTCGTTCAGCGTGGCGGCGGCCTTGTCGGTGGCGTAGTCGTAGGCTTCGAGCCAGTTCTGCCGTACCACGATCGGGTCAAGCGGCAGCGAACGCACGTCGGTGAGGAAGCGAGCCAAGTGATAGGCGATCTGCGCGTCGGTGGGCTTGTATGGCGTGGCGGCCTCGCCCACCGCGCGCACTTGGCCGCCGGAGGCTACCTCGACGACATACGGAGTGACTATGGACTGCGCCGAGCGCCAGACCAGCCCGCCCGCCATCAGAAGGGCCAGGGACAGACAGCCGAACGCCATCAGCCGCCAGTTCCTGGCCTGCGCGCGGGCGCTGCCAATGCGTTGGTCCCAAACCTGCGCGGCGGCCTGATATGGAGTGACGGGCTCGGCTGTGTCCGAGTATCGGACTAAAGGTCGTTTGAATCGCATGGGTCGATCTCCTCAGGAATTCGAGTCGTCGCGAAGACTGGGGCTGGCACCGCCGCCGCCGTGGTCGCCCGAACGTAGGGTGTGGGCGGCGGTGGACGCGCCATGGGCGATGCGCTGCCGACGTTGCAAGCGTCTGGCCCAGGTTGGCTCCGTTGCCGGGGCCGCGCTGCCGGCGGCATCCGCTCCTTCGGTGGATGCGACCGAGCCCGCTGGCGCGGCGGCCTCGGCGACAAAGTTCGCAACCCGATCCTTGATCGCCTTGGCACCGGTGGCGACGTGTTGACCGACGGCCTGCGCACCGGTCTTGGCGACATTGGCGACACCGGCGCCGGCGGCGCGAAT
Source organism: Thiobacillus sp. (assembly GCA_021166845.1). Classification (GTDB taxonomy): domain Bacteria; phylum Pseudomonadota; class Gammaproteobacteria; order Burkholderiales; family Thiobacillaceae; genus Thiobacillus. The sequence continues at coordinate 8,404 of JAJPEP010000095.1, read as the reverse complement.
CCCTCCATTTCCGGATGCGGCGGCGCCAGCCTGATAGGCGGACCTCGCGCCGCTGGCCATCGCACCGCCAGCGCGACCGGCCGATGCCGCCGCGCTAATGCCGGAGCGCGTGGCACCTGGCACCATTCTCGCACCGGCCGCTACCGCCGCGCCGCTGGCGGCGACCGTCGCGCCTCCAGCTACCGCCAGCCCGGCGGCACCCAGTGCGGTGCCCGCCGCGGCTCCCGCGCCAAGCTGGGGTGCGCCCGATACCAGCCCGGTGGCGATGCCGGGTCCGAATATTCCCAGGCCGAACAACGCCAGCGAGGCCAACATGATGGTCAGCGCGTGGTTGATCGACGGTTCGGTGCCTGGCGGCGTGGTGAACTCGTTGAACAGCCCCGTGCCGATGCCGACGATGACCGCCAGCACCAGCACCTTGATGCCAGACGACACCACATTGCCCAGCACTCGTTCGGCCAGGAAGGAGGTCTTGTTCCACAGCGCGAACGGCACCAGCACGAAACCCGCAAGCGTGGTCAGCTTGAACTCAATCAGCGTGACGAAGAGCTGCACCGCCAGGATGAAGAAGGCGACGATCACCACCAGCCAGGCGAGAAACAACACGGCGATGACATCGAGGTTCGCAAACACCTCGGGAAAGCCCGTCAGGTCTCCGATCTGCGCCATGATCGGCGCGGCGGCGTCGACGCCAACCTGCGCCAGCCGCCCGGGCTGCAGCAGCTGCGCCTGCGTCAGCGTTGAACCGGATGCCACTAGGCCAAGCCCGGCGAAGGAGCGGAAAAGGATGCCGGCCAGATGGTTGAAGTTGCCGATGATGAACGCGAAGGCGCCCACGTAGAGCGTCTTCTTGATCAACCGGCCGATCACGTCCTCGCCACCCACGGCCCAGAACAAGCCAGCCAACGTCATGTCAATCACAACCAGCGTTGCGGTCAGGAAGGCCACCTCGCCGCCGAGCAGACCGAAGCCCGAGTCGATGTAGTGTGAGAAGACATCAAGGAAGCGGTCGATGACCGACAGGTCGTTCATCGCGATTAGTCCTTCGATGTGCCGACTGGCGGAGCCGGAGGCCGCACCGGGGCGTCGGCGTAGGGAGGGCGACCGCTGTCCATGAAGCGCCGTCGCGTGGCTTCTGCGACGGCGTTGCATTGGGCGTCGCCAACTTGGGCATGATCAGCCTTGCACTCGACGCGCAGCGCATTCAGGCGCTCCGGGTTCGCGACCAGCGACTCGACCGTTTCGATCAGCTTTGGCTTTTCGCCGCAGGCGGCAAGAATCAGCGTGGCAAGGGCAAGAGGGACGAACCGTTTCATGTCCATCCTCCTTAGTTGCCGTAAAAATTGACGGTATGGGGCGTGTAGGGTGTGCCGTCCCCCTGGAAGCGCCGACGTACCTCTCGGGCACGCTCCTGGATCGCGACCTGACGCGCCTGCTCCAAGGCTGCGGCACGATCCTGGGTGATCTGGAGCTGCTGCGCCTGCATCGCCTGCCGTGCTTGCAAGGCCAGCAACTGGTTGGTTGCCTGCGCGGCCTGCAGCGCCCCGGTGGCCGACTGGCTCCGGTTCACCAGGTTGACCAGCGTCTGCTCGTCGGATGCGAAGTTCTGTACCGCCTGCGACTGCACTTTGGTCGCCGTGCGCAGGGCTTCGAGCGAGTTGCGCCAGCGTGTTCGGGCGTCGATCGCCATCTGGCTGCCGCTGATGGTCGCGCTGTAGGTGTCCGGGTACAGCCGCGCGAAATCGGTCTCCATCTGCGAAACGTTGAAGGCCAGCCCTTGCGCCTGCTGGATCAAATGATTCGTCGCCGATAATGTCGCGCGCAGCTCGTTGAGCGCGCTGAAATCCAGGCTGGTCAGGTTCCGCGCGTCATTCGTCAACATTTGCGCTTCGTTCTGCAATTGGCGAATCTGGTTGTTGATCTGCTCCAGCGTGCGCGCGGCCGTGAGGATGTTCTGAGCCAAGTTGCTTGGATCGATCACGACCCACGCCGCGTTGGCTGCGGGCATGACTGTCATGAGCGTGGCGGCGGCGATGGCAAGCAAAGTCTTCTTCATGGTTGCGTCTCCTGAGTTGTGGATGGATAGGCAGCCAGCAAGTCGGCGGCCCAGTCGAGGCCGCGTTGGCGAAGCCAGGCGGCGGCGAAGTCGGAAGAAGGCGAAGCTGACAGTAGCGCGTCAATGGAGCGCTGATCCTCGGGGCGCGAGGCGCCGGCGAAGGCCTGCGCCACCGGGCCGAGGCCCAGATCGAACACGCGGTTGCCGAGGCGCGACTGGTAGTAGTAGTCGCGCTTGGGCTGCGCGGTGGCGACGATCTCGATCTGCCGGCCGTTCAAGCCGAAGCCTTCGTAGATAGCGCGAATCTGCGGTTCGGTCGCCTGCGGGTTGGGCAGGAAGATGCGGCTGGCGCAGCTCTCGACGATGGCCGGCGCGATGGTCGAGTCTTTAATGTCGGCCAGCGACTGCGTGGCGAAAATCACCGACACATTTTTCTTGCGTAGCGTCTTGAGCCACTGCCTGATGCGCGCGGCGAAGACCGGATCGTCAAGGAACAGCCAGGCCTCGTCCAGGACCAGCAGCGTCGGCGCGCCGTCCAGACGTTCCTCGAAGCGGGCGAAGAGGTAACGCAGCACGGCCGTCACTGCGGCCTTGCTGTGCATCAGCTCCTCCATCTCGAAGCCCTGAATGTCGGCCGAGCCCAGCCGGTCTTGGTCGGAATCCAGCAGATTGCCGTGGGCGCCGCCGAGCACATAGGGCTGTAGCGCTTGGCGTAGTTCATTCGATTGCAGCAGCACCGACAGGCCGGTCATCGTGCGCTGCTCAACAGGCGCAGTGGAAAGACTGTTCAATGCCGACCAGATTGCGTCCTTTTCGGGCGGGCCGACGGCCACGCCTTCTTGCAGCAAGCGGCCTTCGATCCATTCGGCCGCCCAGGCGCGGTAACCGTCCCGATCGACGCGCGCGAGCGGCTGGAAGGCGATGGCGCCATCGGCGCCGAGGTCGTAATGCTCGCCGCCCAACCCGAGCACTGTGGCGCGAATCGATCGGCCCATGTCGAAGGCGAAAATGCGCGAACCCGGGTAGCGGCGGAACTGCAATGCCAGGGTGGCGAGCAGCACCGACTTGCCCATGCCGATGGGTCCGACCACCAGAGTGTTGCCCACGTCGCCGACGTGCGTGACCAGTCGGAACGGCGTGGCGCCGTCGGTGCGCGTCACGATCAGCGGCGGGCCGTCGAGGTGCGCATTGCGCTCCTGTCCGGCCCAGACTGCCGACACCGGCATCATGTGCGCGAGATTGAGCGTCGAGACGATGGGCTGGCGCACATTGGCATAGACCTGGCCGGGGATGGATGACAGCCAGGCTTCCACAGCGTTCAGGGTCTCCGGGCTGGTGACGAAGCCGCGGCCTTGGATCGACCGCTCCACGGCGCGCAGCTTCTCGTCGGCTACGCTGGCATCGGCATCGAGCACAGTCACGATCGCGGTGACGTAGCCGAAGGCGACCTGATCGCTGCCCAGTTCCTGCAAGGCAGCATCGGCGTCGCCGGCCTTGTTGCTGGCGTCGGTATCGAGCAGCGGCGATTCCTGCTGGGAGATCGCCTCGCGCAGCAGCGTGAGGACGTTCTTGCGCTTGGCGAACCACTGCCGGCGCAGGCGGCCCAACTCCTTTTCGGCCTCGGACTTGTCCATGCACAGAAAGCGCGTGCTCCAGCGGTATGCGAAACCGAGCCGATTGAGGTCGTCCAGAATCCCCGGCCAGGTCGAGGTCGGGAAGCCGCGCACCGTCACCACGCGCAGGTGTTGGTCGCCCAGCATCGGCGCGAGGCCGCCGATCAGCGGTGCATCGGCCAGCAGCGCGTCGAGGTGGAACGGCACTTCCGGCACCGCCAACGAATAGCGCCGCGCCGAGACGGTCGCATGCAGGTAGGTCAATGTCTGGCTGTCGTCGAGCCAGGCGATCTCCGGCATCACGCCGTCGAGTAGGTCGTAGATGCGGTCGGTTTCGGCGACGAAGGCGGCCAGACGTTCGCGCCAGTCCACGCCGGCGGTTGGTGTGTTCTCGTAAAGCAGCTTGGCCGCACGGGCGCGGGACTCTTCCGGTGGCAGGTAAGCGAGCGTCAGGTGATAGCCGCTCTCGAAATGGCGGCCGGAATCCTCGAAGGCCGCACGTCGTTCCTCGTCCACCAGCCATGACAATGGCTCAGGAAACACCGAGTGCGGATAGTCCGCCGCCGGTCGGCGCTCGGCTTCGACGAACAGTGCCCAGCCGGAGCCAAGCCGGCGCAGCGCATTGTTCAGCCGCGCCGTGGTGGCGATCAGCTCGCCCTGCGTCGCGCTATCAAGGTCCGGCCCGCGAAAGCGTGCCGTGCGCTGAAAACTGCCGTCCTTGTTGAGTATCACGCCGGGCGCGACCAGTCCGGCCCACGGCAGCCAGTCGGCGAGCAAGGCTGGGCGCTGGCGGTATTCGGCTAGATTCATCATGGCCCGGCCCTCACACGTCCAGCAGCGGCTTGTGCTTGATGTGGCGGGCGAACACCTGCATGAACTGCGTGTCGACGCGTGCACCCCAGACCGCGAGCGCGTGGCCGACGATCCAGAGCACCAGCCCCGGAATCCACAGTTGCAGGCCCAGCCCGACAGCGGCGGCCAGCGTGCCGTTGGCGATCGCCACGGTGCGCGGTGCGCCGCCCAGCAGAATAGGCTCGGTCAGCGAGCGATGCAGCGGCACCTCGAAGCCCGGCAGGTCGCTGGCCGCGCTCATACGACGGCACCGCCGGAGAAGCTGAAGAACGACAGGAAGAACGAGGACGCGGCGAACGCGATGGACAGGCCGAAGACGATCTGGATCAGCTTGCGAAATCCGCCAGACGTGTCGCCGAAGGCCAGCGCCAGACCGGTGGAAATGATGATGATGACTGCGATGATCCGCGCCACCGGCCCCTGGATGGAGTCGAGGATCGATTGCAGCGGCCCTTCCCAGGGCATCGAGGAACCGGCCGCCTTCGCCGTGCCGGCGGTCATCAGCATCACGCCGGCCAGCAACAGGCCGTGATGGGCTGGCGCGGCCAGACGCCGCAGGCGTGAAAGCAACGAAGCCGGATTTACGGAAAAGCGGAAAGCATGGACGTGCGTCTGCGTCATGGAAGTTCTCCAGGTTGGTTGAGGGACAGGGTCGAAAAGTCGGAAGACAGCGGCGGCACCTCTTGAAACGGCGCCTCCAGCGTGTCCGCCAGGTGGTAGCCCACGCCGTCGAAGCCGGCGACACGGGCGATGGTTTCGATGCGCCGCCTGCGACCACGGCCGGCGATGAACACGACGATGTTCACCGACTCGGCGATCAGTGCGCGCGGCGGATTCACCGCGACTTCGAGAATCAACTGCTCCAGGCGCAGCAGCGCGCCCAACGCGGAGCCGGCGTGGATGGTGGCGATGCCGCCGGGGTGGCCGGTGCCCCACACCTTCACCAGGTCCAAGGCCTCGCCCCCACGCACCTCGCCGACGACCACGCGGTCGGGGCGCAGCCGCATCGTGGCGCGCACCAGTTCGGCCATGGATACCACGCCTGCGCGCGTGCGCAGCGGCACGTGGTCACGTGCGGCGCATTGCAGCTCGATGGTGTCTTCGAGCACCAACACGCGGTCGCCGGTGACGGCGATCTCAGCGAGCAGAGCATTGGCAAGCGTGGTTTTACCGGTGCTGGTGCCACCGGCGATCAGGATGTTCTGCCGCTCGCGCACCGCGCGGCGCAGGAACTCGGCCTGTGCGGCGGATAGGATGCCGTCGGCCACATAGCGATCCAGGCCAATGATGTTCACGGCGCGCTTGCGCAGTGCAAAGGCTGGCCCCGGCGCAGCGGGCGGCAGGATGCCCTCGAAGCGTTCGCCCGTTTCGGGCAGTTCGGCGGTAAGCAGCGGCTGGCCGCGATGCACTTCCGCGCCAACGTGTGCCGCGACCAGCCGGATGATGCGTTCGCCGTCTTGCTCGGACAGTTCCACACCCAGCGGTGCGCGGCCGGATGATAGGCGATCCACCCACAGCGACCGGTCGGGGTTGAGCATGATTTCCACCACGTCGGGGTCTTCTAGCGCGGCGGCAATCACTGGCCCCATGGCCGTGCGCAGCATGCGGATACGGCGGTCCAGCGAGGTGGCGAGGGGCGACTGCGGAACGGCACTCATCGGGTACGCTCCTGTGCCTCGGCCCAGGCAGCCGCGTCGTCCAATCGAACGCTGTCCGGCTGCAATTCCTCCACCACGTCGCGCACCAAGCTGCGCCCACGCAGCAGGTGGCGGCCGAGCTGTTCCACGAACTGCTCGAAGCGGGCCTTGCCCAGCGCTCGGGCCGCTTCCTGGTGTGCCTCGGGCACCGGTGTGCTGACGGTCAGGAAGTAGCGGATGAACAGGGCCAGCGTCTCGATCTCGATGTTCTGATCGCGCTCCAGCCGCTCGAATTGGCGCGTCAGCCGGTCGAGCCGCTTGGCGATGGCTGCCTCGCGCTGGTCGCCCGCGTCCGGCGAGAGCCAGGACGCCAGCGCCGCTGCGACGATGGACGACTTGGACACGCCTTTCTTGGCAGCCAGTTCGTCCAGACGCTTAGCGTGCTCGGGCGGAATGAACAGGTTGAGGCGGTATTGGCTCATAGTTGGATTCCGTCGTCTGGATCGATGGATGCCAGCCGGGCCGTGCGCTGCATGGCTGGGTTGAGCTGGCGGGGAAGTGGCAATGGCAGGTCGTCGTCATCGAGCAGCGCCAGGTCGTTGCTCGCAGGCTCCTGTTCTGGGCTGTACGCGGCGACCTCGGATAGCTCTGGCCGGCGGCGCGGTCCGCCGTCGTCGGCGGTGCTGGTTTCGCTATCGGTCAGGGCCGTGGCTGTGGTCGCTTCTGTCGACACCGCCGGGATTGCCTGACCAATCCAGTCATCGGGCCGCGACGGCGGCGCATCGGCATAGCGGCCGACCGCGAGCGCGGGCGGAGGTAGCACGCGCTGCCGGAAGTTCGCATCGGCGTAGTAGCGCAGCTTCTTGGCTTTGATCGGCGCCACGCTGGACACCATCACCACGGCTTCGTCCGGGGGGAGCTGCATCACCTCGCCGGGGGTGAGCAGCGGGCGCGCGATCTCCTGCCGCGACACCATTAGATGCCCCAACCACGGGGCCAGCCTGTGGCCGGCGTAGTTTCGTTGTGCGCGCAGCTCGGTGGCGGTGCCCAGCGTCTCGGAGATGCGCTTGGCCGTGCGTTCGTCGTTGGTGGTGAACGTCACCCGGACATGGCAGTTGTCGAGGATGGAATGGTTCTGGCCATAGGCTTTGTCGATCTGGTTAAGCGACTGCGCGATCAGGAAGTTTCGAATGCCGTAGCCGGCCATGAATGCCAGCGCCGTCTCGAAGAAGTCGAGACGACCCAACGCGGGAAACTCATCGAGCATTAACAGTAGCTTGTGGCGACGTGCGATGCCGTCGCTGCCGTCAAGTGATTCGGTGAGACGCCGGCCGATTTGGTTGAGGATCAGCCGCACCAGCGGCTTGGTGCGGCTAATGTCGGACGGTGGGACCACCAGGAACAGCGATACCGGATGCGCGGACGAGATCAGATCGGCGATGCGCCAGTCGCAGCGCGACGTGACCTCGGCTACTGTGGGGTCACGGTACAGACCGAGAAAGGACATGGCCGTGGACAGCACGCCCGAACGCTCGTTGTCGCTCTTGTTGAGCACCTCGCGCGCGGCTGATGACACGACAGGATGTGGGGCATCGCCCAGGTGCCGCGTCGTCATCATCCGGTGCAGCGTCAGTTCGAACGGGCATGCAGGGTCTGACAAGAAATTGGCGACGCCGCGCAGCGTCTTGTCCTCGCCGGCATAGAGCACATGCAGGATGGCGCCGACCAGCAGCGCATGCGAAGTCTTCTCCCAGTGGTTGCGACGCTCCAGCGCACCTTCCGGGTCCACCAGGATGTCGGCGATGTTCTGCACGTCGCGCACTTCATGCGTGCCGCGTCTCACCTCCAGCAGGGGGTTGTAGGCCGCTGACTTCGCATCTGTGGGGTTGAACAGCAGACAGTGCGAGAAGCGCGAGCGCCAACCAGCAGTGATGGCCCAGTTCTCGCCCTTGATGTCGTGGATAACGGCCGACCCGGGCCATGACAGAAGCGTCGGTACCACCAGACCCACGCCTTTGCCCGAGCGCGTAGGCGCGAAGGTCAGGACATGCTCCGGCCCTTCGTGCCGTAGGTACTGGCCATCATGCAGACCGAGGAATACGCCGGCTGAACCGCCCCGGGTTTCGTGGAGGCCATTTAGTTTAAGTGCAGGCCGTTGACTCGGCCTGTTCGGCGAGTTGCCGGTAGTAGTTTGCCTCAGCTTCGGCGGGCGGGATATAGCCGATGGGTTCGAGCAGCCGGACGTG
>JAJPEP010000081.1 GCA_021166845.1 Thiobacillus sp. | reverse complement strand
ACGACGCGCACGCCGTCGACGGTGGCGGCGATCACCCGCTTCTGGTCGTCGTCGAATCCGGGGATGCCGACGCTGACGTCGGCGAGCCCGGAACGGCCGAGGATGGCGACGCCGTTGTAGGTCTTCTGGCCGGCGAAGGCGGCGCGGAACCCTGCAGCCTCCAGTTCGGCGACCGGGAAGGCGTCGTCGGTGAGCTTGGTCTCCTGCAGGCAGACGACATCCGGCGTGCGGGTGGCGAGAAAGTCCAGCAGCTGGGGCAGGCGGACCTTGAGGGAATTGACGTTCCAGGCGGCGAGTTTCATGAATTGCGTTGAGCCGCGCACTGACGCGGCCTTGCTATGGGTTGGCGGGGCGACGGGCGGACGCGTCCGTGCCATCCGCGGCTGAATTTTGCCATATCCGCATTGGGCGAAACGGTGCCCGACGTCCTGCCGCATCCGCATCACTGGCTCTGCCACGATCGATCGCGGGGACGCGCCGCCGCTGAATTCGGCCACCGAGTCATGCCTGCAGCCAGGATGCGGCTGCCGAGCGTGCCGGGCTTGCTGGCGGCAGAACACGGATCGTTTCATTTCGGAACACGTGGAACGCCGGATCGATCGACTCGCGCGAGCGCGTCCTTCCCCGAAGCGCCCCAGACGCAGCGCTTTGCGCCAAGGCTCCGCGTTCGCCGGGGATCTGGTACGGCGCTTGCTGTACACGGTATATCACGTTCCTGGTCGAAGAAAATGCTGTTCCAGCGGGTTCTCGCGACGGTCGCGTTTATTTGTCTTCCAGCGTCGGCGTACGCGCATTCGGATGCATCGATGTTCGGCGCGCCTGTCGCCGGGACGGATCATCACGATCACCCCACAGCGGTGGCGGTCCGTTATCCGGCGGCGCTGATTCTGGACCCGCGCCGGCTGACCGGCGTGGTAGTCAAGATCAATGCGCGCATCACCAAACTGAACAATCTCTACCTCGGCAAGCGGGTCGCCCGCGGCGACCTCCTGGCTGAAATGGAAAGTGCTGAGCTCGAGACGATTCAGGCCACCTACCTCGGCCTGTTCTCGAACATGGAGGCGGTGCGGGAGGTTTCCATGACGGGCAACGAGAAACTGATCGATGCCCGCATGGGCCTGCAATGGCGTGGCATGTCGGAGGAAGACATCAGGATGCTGGAGCGCCACCGCGAGCCGTTGAAGCGGATCCGCATCCAGTCGCCGGACGCCGGCTTCATCTACGGTCTGAATGTCGTCAACAACCAGATCCTGAATACGGGCGGCCAGGTTGGGCAGTACACCGCGACCGGCACGACGATCGTGACCATCGCGCGCCCGGGCGCCATCCAGGTTGAAGCCAGTCTGCCGGTGCGGGTGACGCGCAAGCTCAGGCCGGGAAGGCGGGCAACCGTCCATGTGGCCGACGCCCGGCGCGGCGAGATCGCGATCCCTGCCGTCGTCGAGCAGATATTTGCTTTCGCCACGCCGGGCAACCAGCGCCAGCGCGTGCGTCTGAAGCTGGGTGCCCTGCCAGACGGGGTGGCGCTGGCTGCCGGCCTGCAGACCAGCGTGAGTCTGGAGGAGGATGGTCATGGGCACTGAATCGAAGGCGGCAGTCCCGGCATCCGCGTGGCTGTGGCTCGCCGGCCTTTGCACCGGCGCCGCGCTGGTCGCGATGCCGCTCCTGGTCGCGGGGCACAGCGATCCGCGCATGTTCGGGCAGAACGCCAAGGCGGCTGATGCGCCGGCGGCTGGTGGCAGCGAAGTGCGCCTGCCCGCAGGCGTCATGGGGCGCGAGCAGAGCCTGTTCGGTCTTGCCCGCGCGGAGGCGGGCTCGCAAACCCCGACCCTGCAGACCTACGGACTGGTTGTCCCCAACAGCCAGGCGATGGTCGATCTGAACCTCCCCGTCAGCGGTCAGGTGAAGGAGGTGTATGTCCGGGTGGGCGACAGCGTGCGCAAGGGGCAGCCCGTCGCCGCCATCTTCAATCCCGAGTTCATCACGACCCAGCGCGGTTATCTCGAATTCCTGAAGAACGAGGACAAACTGCAGGTGCTGCGCGAAGAAGGGCGGCTGCCGAACTACCTCAAGGATGCCAAGGAAAACCTGGGCTGGTGGGGCATGAGCGAGAAGCAGATCGCCGACCTCATCGAACACGGCAAGGTGGTCGAGCACATCATGCTCGATGCGCCTGCCGACGGTTTCATCACCGAGCTGTTCGTGCAGCCCGGCTCCCTCGTGAACGCCGGCGACCGGACGATGAAGCAGTTCCTGGTAATCGGCAAGGCCGTCGCGCGTATGGTGGCTGCCAGGACACCGCACTGGGTCGAGGGGTATGTTTATCCGGACCAGCGGGCACTCTTGCGGCCGGGCCTGCCGGTACGCCTCAGCCTGCCAGACGGCTGGCAACTGGAGCGCCGCATCATCCAGGTGCTGCCCGACGTCGAGCCCGCCACGCAGCGCGCGCGCTTTCTCGTCGACCTCGGTCAGACGCCGGTGCCCCTGGCTGTAGGCCAGACCGTCGACATCGGTCTGCGCTTGGGCGAGCGCAACGGCGTCTGGGTCCCGCGCGAGGCGGTTCTCGCGCAGGCCCTGCGCCCGGTGGTCTACGTGCGCCTCGAGCCCGGACGCTACCGGCGCACCCCGGTGGCGGTGCTGGACGAGTCGTCCGCGCTGCTCCGGGTCCAGGGCGTGGCGGCAGGAGAAAACGTAGTGGTGGCCGGAAAGATGATGCTCGAAGGCTTTTACCGAATTGCGGCAGGTTCCGGTGCCGACGCCGCCGACCACCATCATGATCACTGAATCGAGAACGGGTCTGAGGCATGTTTGACTGGGTTATCCGATGGTCCTTGCGCAACCGGGTCACGGTGATCGCGCTTTACGTGATCCTCGCGGGTGCATCGATCCTTGCGGCGCTGAGCATGGCGGTCGACGTGTTCCCCGAATACGCGCCGCCCCAGGTCCAGATCCAGACCGAGGTCCCCGGGTATTCGGCCAGGGATGTGGAAACGCTGGTCACCCGGCCGATTGAGATCGTGCTGCAGGGGGCGCCGCATATCGAACACATCCGCTCCAACTCGTCGGTCGGCCTGTCGCGCATCACCATCGTGTTCGAGTGGGGCGTCGATATCTACCGCGCGCGCCAGATCATCCAGGAGCGCATGCAGACCGTGCAGGGGCAACTGCCTTCCGGCGCGCAGGCGCCGCAAATGATGCCGGTGACCTCCGCAGTGAGCTGGCTGCTCAAGTTCGGGCTCGTCGACTGGTCCGGCGCTAATCGTGAGCACGAACTGCGCGCCCTGGTCGACTGGGACATCCGCAACCGGCTCCTGGCCCAGCCCGGCGTGGCCTCGGTGGTCGCCGTCGGCGGCGGCGTGAAGCAGTACCAGGTGCTGCTGGACCCGCTGCGCATGCGCAAGTATGGCGTGTCGGTCGAGATGATCGCGCAGGCGCTCCGCAGCGCCAACCTGGTGGCGCCAGGCGGTTTCGTCTACCCGAGTTCCGAAGAGGAATACTTCATTCGCGCCGACGGCAAGGTGGAAAGCCTGCAGGACGTGGCGGACACGCTGGTCGTGATGCGTGACGGACAGCCGATCCACATCGGGGACATCGCGGAAGTCAGGTTCGGCAGCGAAGTCAAGCGGGGCGACGGGCAGATCTACGGCGGCCCGGCGGTGATCGGCACGGTGTCCAAGCTGTGGGGCGCGGATACCATGGAGGCCACGCGCCGGGTGGAAAAGGTGCTGGCCGAGATGGCGGCCAACCTGCCCAAGGACGTGCAGCTGATTCCGGACGTGTTCCGCCAGGCGAGCTTCATCGAGGCCTCGATCGACAACCTCAGGGACGCCCTGCTGCACGCTTCGGTGATCGTTGCGCTGGTCCTGCTGCTGTTCCTGTTTCGCTGGCGGCCCACTGTGATCAGCCTGATCGCGATCCCCACCTCCCTGATGGCGGGCGTGCTCGTGCTGTGGGTGCTCGACATCAGCATCAACGCGCTCACGCTGGGCGGGCTGGTGTTTGCCATCGGCGAGGTGGTCGACGACGCCATCATCGACGTCGAGAACATCCTGCGTCGCCTGCGGGAGAACAAGGCGTCGCCCGCGCCCGTCCCGGCGCTGGACATCGTCTACGAAGGCTCGCGCGAGATCCGCAACTCGGTGGTCTTCGCCACCCTCATCATCATCGTCGCCTTCGCGCCCATCTTCTTCCTGCGGGGCATCGAGGGCCGCATCTTCCAGCCCATGGCGATCGCTTATCTGGCGGCGATCGCGAGCTCGCTGATCGTGGCGATCACGCTGGTTCCGGTTCTGAGCTATTACGTCATGGGCAGGGGGCAGCACGCGCGTGCATACGGGCTGGGGCCGGTTTCGGAATTCCTGCTTGAACGCTATGGGCTTCTGCTCCCGCGGCTGCTGGCGTGGCCTTCACTGGTTTCGATCGGCACGCTGCTGCTGCTTGCGGCGGCGGTATTCGTCCTGTCGGGCCTGGGGCGTTCCTTCATCCCGCCTTTCCATGAGGGCAATCTGGTGATCGCCACCACGATGATGCCCGGCACCTCGCTGGAGGAAAATCTCCGGATGGGGCGGGAGGTGGAAAAACTGGTCGGCGAAATGCCCGAGGTCGCCAGCCTGGCGCAGCGTGCGGGCCGGTCGCGCCTGGACGAGGACGCTCAGCCCGTCAATTTCAGTGAATTCGACATCACGCTGAAGCCGGGGACGTCCAACGTGCCGGAAGTCATGCAGCGCATCCGCACACAGCTCGCGCAGATTCCGGGGATGTCGATCAACGTCTCGCAGTTCATCACGCACCGCATGTCGGAAATTCTCTCCGGGGTCCGGTCGCAGGTGGCGGTAAAAGTCTACGGCCAGGATCTCGCGGTACTGCAACAGAAACAGCAGGAAATCTACGAGGCGGTCCGTAACGTCCCCGGCATCGTCGATCTCCAGATGGAGCCGATGATCCTGGTGCCCGGGGTGGACGTCCGCGTCGATCGGGCTGCGGCCGCCGCCTATGGCCTCACACCCGGCGCCATCGTGGCGCAGGTCGGTCAGGCCTTCAACGGTGTGGCCGTGTCCAAGGTGCTGGAGCAGGACCGCACCTTCGACCTGTTCCTGCGCGCCAACGAAGCCGCGCGCGCCGACGTTCGGACCCTGGGCGAGATACCCCTCATCTCGCCTGAAGGAATGGTCGTCCCGCTGCGGGATATGGCTCGCCTCGCCGCCGTGCAGGAGCCCTACATGATCAACCGCGACAGCGGCGCCCGCCGGGCCGTCGTGCAGTGGAATACCGAGGGACGCGACCTCGACGGCGTCGTGCGCGCGGCCCAGGCCCGCATCAAGGAGAAGGTCGTGCTGCCCCCCGGATACGCGCTGGAGATCGGCGGAGACTTCGAGGGTCAGCAGCGTGCCACGCGCGCCCTCCTGTTGTCCGGCGCCGCCGCCCTGGTGCTGATGGCGCTCATCATGTTCCAGGCTTTCCGCAATTGGCCGCTGGTGGGGCTGATCCTGAGCAACCTGCCGTTCGCGTTGATCGGCGGCGTGTTCGCCCTGGCGCTGGCCGGTGAAACCCTCAATGTTTCGTCGATGATCGGCATGGTCGCGCTGTTCGGTGTCGCGACCCGCAACAGCCTGTTGCTCGTGTCCCGCTACCAGCATCTGATGCAGGTCCAGCCGCAGATGAGTCCTGCCGAGGTGGCCGTCAAAGGGGCGTGCGATCGTCTGGTGCCGATCCTGCTGACCGCTTTTACCGCGGCACTGGCGGTCACGCCGCTGATATTCGGCGACCCGACCGGCAAAGAAATGGAGCGCCCCCTGGCCATTGTCCTGCTGGGCGGCATGCTGAGCTCGACCCTGCTCAACCTGGTCGTCATCCCCACCTTGTTCGCGTGGGCAGCGACCCGGTGGCCGGCACGGTTCACGCCGACGGTTGCCCGTACGCCCGGTGGCCCGGAGCCCCTATGGCCGCCTCCGGTTCAGGCGTAACATGAAAATCCCTGCTGGTTCGACGAGGGGACAGCCCATGTTTGCCAAATTACCCGTTCCTTCTCACGGCACGCTGCTGGCCGGGCCCGGTCACGCCGCCAGGCAGCGCCAGGGGATCATCAGCTGGCCGGAGGCCGGGGTCTTCGCGTGGCTGCTTATGCTGCTGGCCGTGCCGCTCCTCGTGTTTCCGGGACTCTCCAGGCCCGCCCTCGAACTGGCCTACGTCGAGCCCCAGAGCCACCTTCTCATCGAGTCTTTCTGCGGCCTGACCGCCCTGGTGATCTCCGGCATGATCCTGTCGGTGTGGCTGCGGAGCCGCAACGCAAGCATGGCCCTGTTTGCCCTGGGCTTCCTCGTCATGGGCGTATTCGACATCCTGCACGCATGGACGAATCCGCATCATGACCTGCCGGATTTCGTGCTCTACCATACCCTGTCGACTTTCCTGGGCGGCGCCTTCATTCTGGCAGGGGTGATCGTCCGGATGGCGGTCGAACGCAGCGAGGGCCTGTCCCGGGAGGATTTGACTACGCTGGGTGCGGGGCTGGCCCTGGCCGTGGGGGTCGCATGGCTTTATCGTCTGTTCATTCCCAGCCTGTTCCCCGAGGGCGACGGTGGTTTCCCCTCGTCCGTCCACCTTGCTCATTACCTCGCCGGCATGTTCTACGTGCTCGCTGCCATCGCGTTCTTCCGGCACTTCCGTGAGCGCCACCAGATACTGGCGCTGCTGGTATCCAGCCTGCTCGTGGTGTTTGCGCAAAGCGCCTACCTCTTCAGTTTCTCCGGGATGTGGAACCTGGCCTGGTGGATGTGGCACGGTACCAAGCTCCTGTTCTATCTCGGCACCATGCTGATCATGTTCGTCGGCTTCTTGCTGGCGCTCCGGACGATCGAACAATCGCGTCATTCGCTTGCGCGGGCCAACCGCAGCCTCGCGCGCTCGCAGGAAGCGGTCCAGGCGTTCAACCGTGAACTCGAAATCCGCAACCGCATGGTGCAGGAGAGCATGCTCAGCCTCAATCTCGACAATGCCCTGGACGTGGTCGCGAAGGCGATCCACCAGCTGCTGGGGCTCAGCAGTTGCGAGCTCATGCTGCGGATGCCGGCGGACGAGTGGGACGAATTCGACCGTCGGGCGCCACGCCTTTCCAGCCGATGGCCACTGCGCGCCTTGCGCGATACGGCCCTCTGCAATTCCGGTCGCTGCCGGTCCATTCTGCCGATGCAGGAGGTCGCCGACTGCGGTTACCGCGACCTATCGGGCGGCAGGTCCGTTTGCCTGCAATTGACCGCCAACGGTGCGGAGGTCGGCCGCCTGCGCCTGCTGGTGGGCGATCCGTCCATGGAATTGGGGGGGGCGGAGGCCTTGCGGGCGCTGGCCGTGGAGGTCGGCGCCATCGTTCACAACGCGCTCTTGTACCAGCAGCGGCGGGAGGCCAACGATTTCCGCACGGCCTTGCTGCGGGTCTCCGGCATGCTGACGTCGACCCTGGAACTCGACCGGGTGCTGGAGGCGGTGTGCAAGGAAAGCGCGGCGCTGTTCGAAAGCGACGGCGCCCTGGTATGGCTGCCCGACAGCGACGACGGGGAGCGTTTTGCGCTGGCGGCGAGGTGGTTCGCGGAAACCGACCAGCAGGTGTCGGCCGAGCTCGAGGCCTGGTGCGCTCACGGCGACCAGTGCTCCATGCTGCTGCGAGGCGTCAGCGGGCATTATCAGCCGCTCGGGGTCCTGTGGCAGGACACCTCAATGCCGGCCCCGTTCGGCAAACCCGATGGTTGTCCGTGGGAAGCGCTCGCCCTGTTCCCCCTGCTCGACGGCGAGGACCTCATCGGGGTGATGGTGCTGGCGCGCAAGGATCCGGTGCGGTTCAGCGCGGTGACGCTTGACAAGGGTGTGCTGCTCGCGGGCCAGGTGCGTATCGCCATCAACAACGCGCGCAACTACGCGCGGCTGGCCGAGTTCAACCGGCAGCTCCAGGTGGCGGAAGAGCACAAGCTGCGCAGCGAACGCATGGCGGTCATGGGCCAGATGGCTGCCTCGGTCGCGCACGAAGTACGCAATCCGCTGTCGGCGATCAACAACTGCCTTGCCGTGCTGCGCGCGGATATCGCGGAAAACCCGCGCAGCCATGCCGCGCTGGAGATCATCGAGGGCGAGGTGGAGAGGCTGACCAGCCTGACCAGCAATTTCCTGTCCTTCGGCAGGCCGCGTGCGCCGGTCAGCAAGCCCATCGTGCTCGAGCAGGTGGTGGGGAAAAGCTGCACCCTGCTGGAACGCCACGTCAGCCAGGAGGGCCTCGCCGTCGAGCTGGTGCGCAACATACGGCCCGTATCGTCGCTGCTGGTGTTCGACGCCGACGGTCTCGAGACCGTGCTCTGGAACCTGCTGCTCAACGCCACGCAAGCCATCCAGGGACCGGGCCGGATCGAGGTCGCGCTACGCTGCTACCCGGGCTGCTTCCTGCTGGTGGTGGCCGATTCGGGCAAGGGCATCGCCCCCGATGACAAGGCCAGGATCTTCGAGCCTTTCTACTCGCAGCGGCCCTTGGGCGCGGGCCTGGGGCTCGCCATCGTGCAGCGTCTGGTTCGTGAGTGGGGTGGGCGCATTCGCGTGCGCAGCCAGCTGGGCGAGGGCACGACGTTCTTTCTGCGCGTCCCGGCCCGAATCGAGGAAACCTTTTTCGGCAGAGAGGTCGCCTGATGCGCATCCTGCTGGTGGATGACCAGAAAAGCCTGCGTCGCAGCCTCTCGTTGATGCTTCAGGGGGCGGGGTTCGAGACCGAGGAGGCACAAAACGGCGAGGAAGCGCTGTTTCTCCTGGCGGGGGGGGCATTCGACCTCGTCATCACCGACCTGCGCATGGACGGCATGTCGGGCATTGACCTGTTGCGCGAAATCAAGCAGGCCAATCCGAGGCTGCCGGTCATCCTCATCACCGCCTACGGGAGCATTGATTCCGCCGTCGACGCGATGCGGCTGGGCGCCTTCGACTACCTGACCAAACCGTTCAGCGAGCAGGACATGCTGGAGAAGATCCGTGCCAGCCAGGCCGTTCTTGCCGCGTCGGGTGCAACCCCGCCGGGAACTGCGGAGGCGTCGCGCAAGGCCGACGACATCGTCGCGGAGACGCCGCAGATGCGCGCGACGCTGATCAAGGCGGAGCGCATCGCGCGGACCGACATCAGCGTGCTGATAACGGGCGAAACCGGAACCGGAAAAACCCGCGTGGCACGCTTCATCCACGACAACGGTACCCGCCGCGACGCGCCCTTCATCAGCATCAACTGCGCCAGCCTGCCGGAGAATCTGCTGGAGAGCGAGCTGTTCGGCCACGTGAAGGGCAGCTTCACCGGCGCCACCGAATCCCGCGCGGGCCTGTTCGAGGAGGCGGACGGGGGCACCCTCTTCCTCGATGAGGTCGACACGCTTTCGCTCGCCATGCAGGCCAAGCTGCTCTCCGTCCTGCAGGAAAAGATCATCCGCCGGGTCGGCTCCAACAAGGGCAGGAAGGTCGACATCCGCATCATCTCGGCCAGCAACCAGGATCTCGGCCGGCTCATCGAGAAGGGGCACTTCCGTTCCGACCTGTATTTCAGGCTCAACGGAATACGCCTGCATCTGCCGCCCCTGCGCGAAAGGGGCGCGGACCTGCAGCACCTGCTGCAGGGTTTTCTCGCGGCATACGGACGCAAATACGGCCGCAAGGACCTGCGACTGACGCCGCGGGCGGAGGCCTATGTGCTGGGATACGGCTATCCGGGCAATATCCGCCAGTTGGAAAGCTTCGTCGAGCAGATGGCGGTGTTCGCCGAAGACAGCGGCCGCATCGATATCGACGCCCTGCCCGAAGATATCCTCCAGCATGCGGTGCCGTCATTCGCGCCAGACAGCCAGGCGGGCCCGCCTGAATCCGCCGGCAGCATCGCGGAATCGGAACGGCGGATGATCGAGTCCACCTTGCTTCGTTCGGTGAACATCGGCGAGGCCGCCCGGACGCTCGGGATCGGCCGCACCACGCTGTGGCGGAAAATGCGCGAGTACGGCCTTCATTTCGAGCCCGGCGGACGCAGCCGCTGACCCTTTTCAACCCCGCCTGCTCCTGGTACGGGGCTTGCTTTTCCTCACGACAAAGCCCTCGAGGCTGCCGTTTTGAAACACGAGAGGAGACGCAGGCATGTCCGCCAGACACCGTTTTTCCCGTTTGACCCTGACGCTGATTGCGGCGTGTTCGCTGCAATCAGCGCAGCTGTGGGCTGCCGACCCCACGGTGGTGGCGACCCCGGTCAAGTACGAGGTCACCGTCGATGACACGTTGCCTGCGGTGCAGGCCATGCTGATCTCGGCCCTGGAAGCCCGGAATTACGCGGTCATCAATCAGCTAGACGTCCAGGAAGGCCTTGCGAGCAGGGGCATCGAGGCGCATCCGCTCAGGCTCGTCGAGTTCTGCAATCTGACCAGGGCCTACAGCATCACGCGGCATGTGCCCGACTTCGAGATGTTCGCACCATGCCGTTTCGCCCTTTTCGAGCAGAACGGCAAGACCACGGTGATGGTGCAGCGTCCCGCGCATGTGATGTCGATCCTGGCACAGAATCCGGCCCTGTCGGCCGAAGGCAGGGCATCGCTCGAAACCTTCGACAGCGACCTCAAGGCCATGCTGACGGAACTGGCGAGCGGGGCGTTCTGAACACGTCCTTTCCAGTTTGAAACATGAAAGAACACGTCACACCATCAACCCAGGGAGTCTTCGCGATGAAAGCCCAATTCCGTACCCACCCCCATGTCTTGCTGCGCGGCGTCACGGCCGCCTGCGTGCTTGCCGTCACCAGCCCGATACCCGTCACCGCCCAGGCGCATGGCAACATGATGACCTCCACCGCGGTTCTGGCCGCCACCTCGGGCAGTTCCGTCAGCGGCACGCTGAAGTTTCATGAAGCCAAGGACCGGGTCGTGCATATCAGCGGAACGGTGACCGGACTGACCCCGGGGAAGCACGGCTTCCATGTCCACGTGAACGGAAATTGCGATTCGCCCGACGGGATGAGTGCCGGTGGGCATTTTGCGCCGAGCGGGGGGCGGCACGGCGCGCCGGGCGCCGGGGACCATCACCTCGGGGATCTGGGCAACATCGTGGCCGACGCGAGCGGCAAGGCGGAGGTGGATGTGACCGTGTCGGGCATCACCATCGCCCTGATGGGAACCGCGTCCATCGGCGACCGCAGCATCGTGATCCACGCCAATGAGGACGATTTTTCCGACCCCGCGGGCAACTCGGGCCCCCGGGTCGCGTGCGGCGTGATCGAATCCGACATGATGCGCATGTAACCAAGCATCGGAAAGCGGCGGCGCGGAAGCGGGAGGCGCTCTTGCGGGCGCCCGGAGAAGGAGGCGAGAGATCGATGGGTCACAGTGTGCGTGGATCGTTTTTTGCCGTGGCGGCGCTGGTATGCGGTGCCGCCGTGGCAGCCGAGCATCGACACGCGCCGCCGCCAGGCGCGGGCAAGCCGACCCTGGCCGTCGGCGCGACGCTCGACGGCAGTGGACGGCTGTGGCTCGCGAGGGTCGAACAGGGGCAGCTCTGGGTGTCCTCGTCGAGCGACGGCGGACACCGGTTTTCGCGTCCGGTCGCGGTCTCGTCGGTGCCGGAGGACATCGCGGCCAATGCGGAAAGCCGCCCCAAGATCGCCGTTGCGCAGGACGGGACGGTATTGCTCAGCTGGAGTCAGTCGCTGCCGAAACGATTCACCGGCAATGTCCGCTTCGCCCGCTCCACCGACGGCGGCCGCAGTTTCTCGTCGCCGATCACCCTCAACGACGATGGCCGCATCACCAGCCACAGTTTCGATTCCATGGCGATCGACGGCGCGGGGCGGGTGGTCGTGGCATGGCTGGACGGCCGTGACCGCGAGGCCGTCAAAGCGGCGGGCGGCACATTCAAGGGCGCGTCGATCTATTTCGTCCGGTCGGACGACAACGGCGCCCGTTTCAGCGCCAACCAGCGGCTTGCCCAGCATACCTGCGAGTGCTGCCGCACCGCGCTCGCATGGAGCGCGGACGGGCCGGTGATGCTCTGGCGCAACCTCTACGGCACCCATACCCGTGACTTCGCCCTCGCCAATCTGGAAACGGGAAAGCAGCAGCGCGCCACCGACGACGACTGGCAGATCGACGCCTGCCCTCATCATGGCGGTGGCCTCGCGGTCGACGGCCACGGCGCCCTGCATATGGTCTGGTTCACCCAAGGCCGAACCCGCCAGGGCCTGTTTTACAGGCGCATCGCGGATGGCAGCGCGTCGCCGCCCATGGCGCTGGGGAATCCGGCGGCACAGGCGGGCCATGCAAGCGTGGCGGCGGCTGGTCGGACCATTGTGATCAGCTGGCGCGAATTCGACGGGCGCGGCTACGTCGCGCAGGCCATGCACTCGACCGACGGCGGCACGTCGTGGAGCACGCCGCGGCGCGTGGCGGAATCGGGCGGGGCGGCCGACTATCCGGTGCCGCTCACCGACGGCAAACGCGCACTGGTGGTATGGAACAGCGCGACCGAAGGCCTGCGCGTCCTGCCGCTTGAATTGGCCGAGCCGAAATGATCCGGCGCGGGCTGCTCGGGATGGCGCTGGCGCTGGCTTTCTCGGGATCGCCGGCCGGCGCCGTCGAACCGGCGCCATTCACGACCGACGGTCTGGCCAGGATCAAGGCGAAGTATGCCGGCCGCCCCTTCATTCT
This sequence comes from Thiobacillus sp., assembly GCA_021166845.1. GTDB lineage: Bacteria > Pseudomonadota > Gammaproteobacteria > Burkholderiales > Thiobacillaceae > Thiobacillus. The sequence continues at coordinate 2,778 of JAJPEP010000081.1, read as the reverse complement.
CAGCCTGTGGTCGGTCAACGAGTGCAGCTACTGCATCGCCGAACTGACGCTTTTCGGCAAGCTCGCGAAGGCGCACAAGGACTTGCCGCTGGTGCTGGTGGCGACGGATTCGCGTGAATTCTCGCCGGCCATCGAGGAAACCCTGCGCCAGTACGGACTCGGGAGGATCGACAGCTGGGTGTTCGACGACGCCGTTCCCGAGCGGCTCCGCGCTGCAATCGATCCGTCCTGGTACGGCGAAGTCCCCCGCACCTATCTCTATGACGCGCGTCACCAGCGCGAACCCATCGTCGGCATGCTCGGCGAGCAGCGCCTGCGCGCCTGGCTCGAGCAGAACCGGCGCAGGCATTGATCCGAAAACGACGGAGGAAGCATGAAACCCAGCCCCATCTCGCTCGCACTCACGGGTATCCTGTGCGCGCCTTCCGCCTGGGCGCAGGAAACCACGGTGTCTGCGCTGCCGGAGGTGACCGTGACCGGGACGCGTGAAGGCGCGCTGCTGAGCGAAACCCCGGCGACGGTCGGGGTCGTCAAGGAGCAGGCCGTGCGCGAAACCCGTCCGGCGCACCCGAAGGAAATCCTCAATCAGGTGCCCGGCGTCTGGGTCAGCAACTTGTCGGGCGAGGGGCATTCGACCGCGATCCGCCAGCCGCTCACGACCGGCGCCGTCTATCTCTACCTGGAAGACGGCATTCCGACCCGTTCCACCGGTTTCTTCAATCACAACGCGCTGTACGAGATCAACATTCCGCAGTCGGGCGGCGTCGAAGTCATGAAAGGCCCAGGCAGCGCCCTGTATGGTTCAGACGCGATCGGCGGGACGATCAACGTGCTGACCCGCACTCCACCGAAAGCGGCCGAATTCGAGCTGAGCGGGGAAGCGGGATCGTACGGCTGGGGGCGCCTGCTGATCGGGGGCGGCAACGCCAGCGGCGACGACGCCTGGCGCGCCAGCCTCAACCTCACGCGTACCGACGGCTGGCAGGACGCCGCCGGCTACGACCGCCAGACCGGCACGGCGCGCTGGGACCGTGCGCTCGGCGACGACGCGCTGCTGAAGACCGTGCTGTCGTTCTCGAAAGTCGACCAGCAGCACGTCGGCAAGCTCAACCGCACCGAGCTCGACGTGGCGCCGCGCACCAACAACGTCCCCTTCTCCTATCGGCAGGTCGATGCCTTTCGCCTGTCGACGGCCTACGAACGGGAGACCGCCAACACGCTCGTCTCGCTGACCCCCTACGTGCGCGACAACAGCATGGAGATCATCCCCAACTGGAGCGTGAGCTACGACCCCAGCCGTTACGTGACCGAGAACCGCTCCTTCGGCTTCCTCGCCAAATACCGGCGTGACTTCGAACCGTTGCGGGCACGGCTCATCGCCGGGCTGGACTTCGACTACAGCCCGGGGGCGCGCGACGAGGATTCGATCAAGCTCAACAAGACGACGAATCCCTACGGTGGGACGCGCTATACCCTGGACACCACGGTCGCCCCGGTGAAGATCTACGACTACGACGTGAGCTACCGCGGCATTTCCCCCTACGTCCACGCCGAGGCCTCCCTCACCGACAGACTTCGCCTGAACGCCGGGCTGCGTTACGACGACATGCAGTACGACTACGAGAACCACTTCAACGACGGCATCGCGGGCGCAACGCAGGGCGCCCCGGGGGCATTTCCCGCCGGCGGCTGGTATGGCCATGTCGCCAGCACCAAGGTCGATTACAGCCACTGGGGGCCGAAGTTCGGCGCGACCTATGCCTTCAGCGACACGCTGAACGGCTTCGCCACCTACAGCAATTCCTTCCGTGCCCCCTCGGAGGGCCAGGTGTTCCGCGGCAGCCGCGAGTCCACCGCGGACAAGGCACAGGCGGCCGCCGAATCGCTGCTGAACCTCAAGCCGGTGACCGTCGACAGCTTCGAACTCGGCCTGCGCGGCAAGGCCGGCGCCTTGCGCTACGAGGTATCGGCCTACCACATGACCAAGCAGGACGACATCGTCAGCCATGTCGACCCGGTCACGACCCAGCGCACCGTGGTCAATGCGGGAGAGACGCTGCATCGCGGTGTCGAGCTCGGACTCGGGCTGCCTTTCGCGCAGGCGTGGCGGCTCGACACCAGCCTGTCCTACGCAAAACATACCTACGAGACCTGGGTCGTCTCGGGAACGGCCGACTACAGCGGCAAGGAAATGGAGACCGCCCCGCGCGTGATCGCCAGCACGCGCCTGCGCTACGCGCCCGCAGCGCTGGACGGCGGCCGGGTGCAGCTGGAGTGGATCCGGCTGGGAAGCTACTGGCTCGACGCCGCCAATACCGGGAAGTACGGCGGCCACAACCTGGTCAATCTCCGCGTCAATAGGCCCTTCGGCAAGGGGATGGAGGTGTTCGGCAGCGTCAGCAATCTCCTCGACAAGCGCTACGCCGAAACTGCCGACGGCACCGGTGCCGCGCCGACCTACACTGCCGGGCTGCCGCGCCAGGCCGTCGTGGGCCTGCAGGCGAAGTGGTAGGCGGACTGAGATCCAGCCGCCATGAGCGCCGTGTTGCACCGCATCCACTGGCCGCGCGCGGTGGGCCTGCTGGCGGTGCTGGCGCTGCACGGCGTCGTGCTGCACGGGCTGTGGAGCGCCCGCGCCGTTGCGCCGGCGCCTGCCGCGAAGACCCTGTACGTCAGCTTCGTCGATCCTGCGCCCGAGCCGCCGAAGCCGCTCGTCCAGCCCCCGCCGAAGCCACCGCGTCCGGCCCGCGAGAAGCCATCACCGCCGAAGCCGCACAC
>JAJPEP010000043.1 GCA_021166845.1 Thiobacillus sp. | reverse complement strand
CAGGGGTCAGGGGTCAGGGGTCAGGGGTCAGGGGTCAGGGGTCAGGGGTCAGGGGTCAGGGGTCAGGGGTCAGGGGTCAGGGGTCAGGGGTCAGGTTCAGGGCCGTGGCCTCCAGGGGTTTTTTCTCCGAATCCTGAATCCTGAATTCTGATTCCTTGGATTTGAAATCGGACAGCCGCAGCGCGTTCAGCACCACCAGCAGCGAGCTGGCCGACATGCCGATGCCGGCCATCCATGGCGTGACGTAGCCGAGCGCGGCAGCGGGGATGGCGATGAGGTTGTAGCCGAGCGCCCAGCCCAGGTTCTGGCGGATGATCTGCTGCGTCTTGCGGGCGAGCGCCACGCCTTCGGCCAGGGTGGCGAGGCGGCTGCCGAGCATCACCATGTCGGCGGCGGCCTGCGCGACGTCGGCGCCTTCGCCCATGGCGATCGACACCTGCGCGCCGGCAAGCACCGGGGCGTCGTTGATGCCGTCGCCCACCATGGCGACGATGCGGCCCTGCTGCTGCAGCGCCTTGACGTAGGCGAGCTTGTCTTCCGGCAGTGCGCCGGCATGCCACGCGTCGATGCCGAGCTGCTGTGCGGTGGTCTTGACCGCGCCCTCGGCGTCGCCCGACAGCAGGTGCAGGCGCAGGCCCTGCCGGCGCAGCGCGGAAAGCGCGGCATCGGCGTCGGCGCGCGGCGTGTCGGCCAGCGCGAACCAGGCGATCGGTTCGTTTTCTTCGGCAAGTGCGACCCAGCTCGCGCCGCCATCGGATTCGGGCGGCGGCGCGCCGGCGGCGGCGAAGCGCGGCGAGCCCAGGCGGTAGGTGCGGCCGGCGATCGTGCCTTCGACGCCGCGCCCCGGGGTGTTGCGGATGCTGTCGGCGGTGACGGAGGCGTTAGCGGCTTCTCTCATAGCGCGCGCGATGGGATGTTCGGAACCCGCTTCCAGCGCGGCGGCAATCCGGCCGACTTCTTCGGCGCTGCGTCCGCCCAGCGGCGCCACGCGGCGCACGGAGAGGCGGCCGTGGGTGAGCGTGCCGGTCTTGTCGAACACCAGGTCGGTGGCGCGCGCCAGGGTTTCCAGCGCGTGGCCGCGCGTGGTCAGCAAACCCAGCCGCGTGAGGCGGCCGGTGGCGGTGGTGAGCGCGGCGGGGGTGGCGAGCCCGAGCGCGCAGGGACAGGTGACGACCAGGATCGACACCACGATCCACAGGGTGCGCGACGGATCGATGAGATACCACGCCAGGCCGACGAAGAACGTGATCACCAGCAGCAGGCCGACGAACCAGGCGGCGGCGCGGTCGGCCAGCTGGCCGATGCGCGGCTTCTCGCTCTGCGCGCGGTCGAGTAGGCGCACGATGGAGGCGAGCCGGGTATCGGCGCCGAGCTTCTCCACCCGCACCACCAAGGGGCTCGCCTGGTTGAGGCTGCCGCCGACCACTTTCGCATGTACGCTTTTCGACACCGGCAGCGATTCGCCGGTCAGCATCGCCTCGTTCACCGCGCTGTCGCCCTCGACCACCACGCCGTCGGCCGGAAGCGTCTCGCCGGGACGCACCAGCACATGGTCACCCACCGCCAGCCGCGCTACTGGCACCTGCTCCTCGTCGCGCGCCGGCCAGTGGGACAGCCGCGTGGCGGCGGCGGGGATGAGCTTGACCAGTTCTTCCACCGCGGCCCCGGCGCGGCGGCGCGCGTTCATCTCGAGAAAGCGGCCGGTCAGCAGCAGGAAGATGAACATGGTGACCGAGTCGTAGTAGACCTCGCCATGGCCGGAAAAGGTGCCGTAGACGCTGGCGACGAAGGCGGCGCCGACGCCCAGCGCGACCGGCACGTCCATCCCCAGCATGCGCCGTTTCAGATCGCGCCAGGCGCCGATGAAGAACGGCCACGCCGAATACAGCACCACCGGGATGGTGAGGACCAGGCTCGCCCAGCGCATCAGCAGCCGGATGTCGTCGCTCATGTCGGTCGCGGTGTAGCCCGGCAGCGCGTACATCATCACCTGCATCATGCCCAGCCCGGCGATCGCCAGCCGCTTGATCGCGGTGTTGCGCTCGCGCTTGTAGATGTCGTCGGAGCGGCCGGGATCGAACGGGTGAGCGATGTAGCCGATGTCGGACACGGCCTTGAGGATCGCGGAGAGCTGGATGCGGCTATTGTCCCAGCGCACCCGCGCGCGGCGGGTGGCGTAGTTGATCTCCACCGAGAGCACGCCGGGCAGCCCGGCGATGTGGCGCTCGTTCAACCAGATGCACGCGGCGCACACGATGTTTTCCAGGATCAGCGCGGCCTCGCGGATGTGCTCGGTTTCGGTCCGTACGAAGCTTTCCTGGATTTCCGGCAGGTCATAGAGGCCCATCTGCGCCAGTTCGGCTTCGGCCTGCTGCGGCGTGGCGGGCAGCACGGTGCGGTGTGTGTAGTAGGCGCCCTGGCCGCTGTCGATGATGGTCTGCGCCACCGCCTGGCAGCCGCGGCAGCAGGTTTGCTTGGTCTGGTTTTCGAACTGGATCGGGTAGTGCGCGCCGTCCGGCACCGGCAGGCCGCAATGGAAACACCCCAAAAAAGATGGGGCGTCCGTGAGCTTGGGGGCTTTGCTCACGAATCGCCCCGCAGAAAGACGCCACAACGCGGAAAGCCCGGGAGAGAGGTCGGACCGGCCGCCGGCGTCGGGCACGGCTTATTTGCACAACCCGCAATTGCTGCCCCGAACCATCGGGTCGATGGCCGGGCTGGCAAGCCGGATGCCGATGCTTGTGGCTTCGGCGCCGATGCGGGTCGGTTTGACATGGTGCTGGGTGTAGCCATTCTTCCCTGCTGCAATGTCTCCGGCGCGAAATGCGCCACGAGGGATTTCTCTCGGGGGCAAGCCCTTAAACCGGCATTATAAAAGGGAGCTGGTTTCAGTCCTGCGCCCTCGTCCGGCCGTCTCGAAAGAAAACGTAATAGCAGTATTGAAGATGTTCATATCATAATACATGTGCGCCCGGTTGCGATGCAGCCCTCCAGAATCGGGATCAGGCGCAGCAGCCCCTGGGCGATCATTCTTTGGGGTCGTTCATCTTGCGCCTGTACAAGCTCACCAGGTAAATCCCCATGCCGATCATGAACAGGATGGTGAACAGGCTTAACAGGCCAATCGGGCTGGCAAACAACAAATTGAGTATGACGTCCATTTCAGTCTCCCTTGGTTTGAACGGTGGATTCAGCATCCGTCGTAAGCGTGACGGGCAGGCTGAATGGGGTATGCAGCACGCCGGAAAGCCGCCATGTGGCGGCAGCATCGGTGAGCAGGGCGTGCCACTTGCCGGCCGGCATGGCGGGCAGCGACGTGCGATAGTGTCCGCCGCCAGCATGGCTGAAGGCGAGTATCTGGTCCTGTCCCGGACGGGTCGGGTGGGCCAGCGTGAGATTGAGCTGGTCCGGGTAGGCCTGCAGGCGCCCTCCCAGCGTCAGCGCTAGGACGCCATCGTCGTGTTGCAGGGTGGCGGTCAGCGCCAGCGCATGCGCGGCGTCGTCGCGCGCCAGCGTCTGGTTGATGGCCAGTCCGGCCTTGTAGTAATCGCCGACCACCAAGCCGTCGGCGCTGGTGGCCGCGATCCAGACCGTCGCCACGCCGGCGATGACGGCGGTGGCGGGCAGGCTGATGAGAAACCACGGCCAGGGTTCGCGATACCAGGGCTTGCTTGTCGGGACGCTGAGCGTATTCATGGCACTTGCCTTATCGAAACTAGCGGTTGAAGAATTTGGTGGCGACCTCATCCATGATGCGCGGGTCGTCGATGGCTTGTACGGTGAACGTCACTTCGATCGAGCGGCCTTTCAACTCGACCGGGTCGGCAATCAGGCTGACGGGAATGTCGATGGTCTGCAAAGGGGCGGCTGCAATTTCGCGGCCGGTCGTCACCACCTGCAGGCCGTCGATGCCCTGTGCCTGGAGGGTGTAGCGGTGCGGCTGGCCGTCCTTGTTGATGAGCTGCAGGCGGTAGACGTTCTCGATCAGGCCCTCGTCGGTTTCCTTCGACAGTGCCACGCGGTCGCGTATCACGTCGACGCGCAGCGGAACGCGGGTGGCGAGGCTGTAGACGAAGGCGCCGGAGAGCAGCGCCAGCAGCACGGTGTAGATGATGGTGCGCGGGCGCAGGACATGTTTCAGGATGCCGCTATCCGGATATTTTCCTTTCACCACGTTCTCGGTGGTGTAGCGGATCAGTCCGCGCGGATAGCCCATCTTGTCCATGATCTGGTCGCAGCCGTCGATGCAGGCGGCGCAGCCGATGCATTCATATTGAAGGCCGTCGCGGATGTCGATGCCGGTTGGGCAGACCTGCACGCAGACGCTGCAGTCGACGCAGTCGCCCAGCCCCAGGGCCTTGTAGTCGGCCCTCTTGCTGCGCGACCCGCGCGGTTCGCCGCGCGAGGTATCGTAGGTCACGGTCAGCGTGTCGGAATCGAACATCACGCTCTGGAAGCGCGCATACGGGCACATGTACTTGCAGACCTGCTCGCGCATGAAACCGGCGTTGCCCCAGGTGGCAAAACCGTAGAACAGGATCCAGAAGGTTTCCCACGGGCCGAGGGTGGCATTCATCACTTCGGCGGCCAGCGTCTGGATCGGCGTGAAGTAGCCGACGAAGGTGAAGCCGGTCCACAGCGCAATCAGCACCCAGACAAAATGTTTCAGGCCGCGGCGGCGCAGCTTGTCGGCGCTCCATGGCGACTTGTCGAGTTTCCTGCGCGCGAGGTGGTCGCCTTCCAGCCAGCTTTCCACCCACATGAAGATTTCGGTGTACACGGTCTGCGGGCAGGCATAGCCGCACCACAGCCGCCCGGCCACCGCGGTGAACAGGAACAGCGCCAGCGCCGCCAGGACCAGGAGGCCGGTCAGGTAAACGAAATCCTGCGGCCAGAACACCAGCCCGAAGATGTAGAACTTGCGGGCGGCCAGATCGAACAGCACCGCCTGCCGGTTGTCCCACTGCAGCCAGGGCAGGCCGTAATACATCGCCTGGGTCAGCAGCACCAGCGCGACGCGCCAGTTGGCGAACACCCCATGCACCGCGCGCGGCTGGATGACTTCCCGGATCGCATAGAGTTCCTGCTCGATCGGGGCTTCGGTGGAAGTGGGCTGCTGCTTGTCGTCTGTCACTGCATTTTCCATGGAGGGTCTGAGCCGCTTGAGCGTACTGTCGATGGCGCCGGCACAATACGCTCAAGCGGCTCGCCGGAAGGGGTCCGGCGAGCGCTGCTTAATTACGGCTGCCGCGACAGCCCATATACATAAGCCGTCAGCAGATGCAGCTTGGCTTCCTTGTTGGAAGTGGTGCCGAGCGTCTGGTCGAGGCGGGGCATTGCGCCGTTGCGGCCCTTGGTAATGGTCTCGATGATCGCTGCTTCGGAGCCGCCATACAGCCATACCTTGTCGGTGAGGTTGGGCGAGCCGATCGCCTGCATGCCGGCGCCTTCCGGCGTGTGGCAGGCAGCGCAGTTCTCCGCGAACTTCGTTCTGCCCGTGGCGGCCAGCGCGGCGTCGTGCCGGCGACCCGACAGTGACAGTACATAGTTCGCCACTTCCTTCGTCCCCTGCGCGCCGAGTGCCACGCCCATCGCCGGCATCATCCCCGCGCGGCCGCCGGTGAGGGTGGCCTTGATGGTGTCGGGATCGCCGCCATACAGCCAGTCGCCGTCGGTCAGGTTGGGGAAGCCCCTGGCCCCTGCCGCATCCGAGCCGTGACACTGCGAACAATAGGTCAGGAACAGGTTCCTGCCGATGGCGCGCGCATCGGGGTCGGTGGCCACGGTGGCGATGTCCTGCTGCGTGAAGCCGGCATATACCGGCTGGAACCTGGCTTCGGCGGCTTTTACCTCGGTCTCGTATTCCGCCGTCGAGGTCCAGCCCAGCACGCCGGCATAATTGCCCAGACCCGGCCACAGCACCAGATATGCCAGTGCAAACACCATGGTGCCGTAGAACAGGCCCAGCCACCAGCGCGGCAGCGGGTTGTTCAAGTCCTGCAAATCGCCGTCCCAGGTATGCTTGATCAGCTCGGGTTTTTCGCCGGGCGCGAGCTTGCGGGTGGTCTGCGACTTGAGAAACACCCAGGTGCCGATGATGCTCACGAGGGTGATCACGCTGATATAGATCGGCCAGAAGCCGCTTGTGAAATCACTCATTGCTTGTCTCCTTTTTTGGCGGGCGTATCGTCTTCTTCTTCAAAGGGCAGCTTGCCGGCGTCTTCAAAACGCTGCTTGTTGCTCTTGCTGTAGGCCCACCAGACGATGCCGATGAACACCACGATGAAGATGATCGTGACTATGCCGCTGACAATTCCGCTGTCCATGGCTCTCTCAGTTCTTCGGCGCGTGGATGCCCAGCGCCTGCAGGTAGGCGACGACCGCATCCATCTCGGTCTTGCCTTCCAGCTCGGCGGGCGCCGCGGCGATTTCCTGCTCGCTGTAGCCGTGACCGACGAAGTTCAGCGTGCGCATCTTGCTCTGGATGGCGGCGTCCTGCAGCGGGCGGTCCAGCCAGGGGTAGGCCGGCATGATGGATTCCGGCACCACGTCGCGCGGGTTCAGCAGGTGCGCCACGTGCCAGGTGTCGGAATAGCGTCCGCCCACGCGATGCAGGTCCGGCCCGGTGCGCTTGGAGCCCCACAGGAAGGGACGGTCGTAGACGAACTCGCCCGCCACCGAGTAGTGGCCATAGCGTTCGGTCTCGGCGCGGAACGGACGGATCATCTGCGAGTGGCATCCCACGCAACCTTCGCGGATGTAGATGTCGCGTCCCGACAGTTGCAGCGCCGTGTAGGGCTTCAAGCCCGCCACCGCAGTGGTGGTGGAGGTCTGGAAGAACAGCGGCACGATCTGCACCAGGCCGCCGACACTGACGAGGAGAACAGTCAGAACGATCAGCAGGCCGAGGTTCTTTTCGATGGTTTCATGTGAAATCATGTTCGGTCTCCTTAGGCGTAGACGGCTTGCGGGATGGGGGCGTCATTCACCACGCGGCCGGCCCGCACGGTTTGCCAGACGTTGTAGGCCATCATCAGCATGCCGCCGAGGAACAGCAGGCCGCCCATGAGACGGATGCCGTAGAACGGATACATGGTATTGAGCACCTGGGCGAAGCTGTAGGTCAGCGTGCCGTCGGCATTCGATGCACGCCACATCAGGCCCTGCGCCACCCCGGCAATCCACATTGCGGCGATGTAGAACACCACGCCAATGGTCGACAGCCAGAAATGCCACTCGATCATTTTGGTGCTGTACATCGACTCGCGGCCGAACAGGCGCGGAATCAGGTAGTACATCGAGCCGATGGTGATCATCGCCACCCAGCCAAGTGCGCCGGAGTGCACGTGGCCGACGGTCCACTCGGTATAGTGCGACAGGGCGTTGACGGTCTTGATCGCCATCATCGGACCTTCAAAAGTCGACATGCCGTAGAACGACAGCGCGGTGACCAGGAACTTCAGGATCGGGTCGGTGCGCAGTTTGTGCCACGCGCCCGACAGCGTCATGATGCCGTTCATCATGCCGCCCCAGGAGGGCGCCAGCAGCATCAGGGAAAACACCATGCCGAGCGACTGCGCCCAGTCGGGCAGCGCCGTGTACTGCAGGTGGTGCGGACCCGCCCACATGTAGATGAAGTTGAGCGACCAGAAGTGGACCACCGACAGGCGGTAGGAGTAGATCGGGCGGCCGGCCTGCTTCGGAATGAAGTAGTACATCATGCCGAGGAAGGCCGTGGTGAGGAAAAAGCCCACCGCGTTATGGCCGTACCACCACTGCACCATCGCGTCCTGCACGCCGGCGTAGGCCGAGTACGACTTGGTAAGCGTCACCGGCAGCTCGGCGTTGTTGACGATATGCAGAATCGCGATCACCAGGATGTAGGCGCCGAAGAACCAGTTGGAAACGTAAATGTGCTTGACCTTGCGCTTGATGATGGTGCCGAAGAACACCAGTGCGTAGGCCACCCACACCACCGTGATCAGAATGTCGATCGGCCATTCCAGCTCGGCGTATTCCTTGGAGCTGGTGTAGCCCAGCGGCAGCGTGATCGCGGCCAGCACGATCACCGCCGTCCAGCCCCAGAACGTGAACGCCGCCAGCTTCTCGCCCCATAACCGTGCCTGGCAAGTGCGTTGCACGATGTAGTACGACACCGCAAACATCGCCGAGCCGCCGAAAGCGAAAATCACCGCATTGGTATGCAGCGGCCGGAGACGTCCATAAGAAAGCCATTCGATGCCGAAGGTCAGTTCCGGCCAGATCAGTTGCGCGGCCAGGGTTACCCCGACCAGCATCCCGACAATCCCCCACACCACCGTCATGATGGCGAACTGGCGGACGACCTTGTAGTTGTAGGTTGTCGCTTCCATACACGTCTCCCGTGATTGATGATCAAACTGGTATATGTGAGATGAATTTCACATTGAGGATAAACATATCCGGTTAATTAAGAATTTGTCAACATCAAAGACCACATCAATACCAAAGACCTTGTTTATCAAATGGTTGTTTCTGTAAATTCCCCGCACAGTGCCCTGGAAATCCGCCAGAGTTCAGGTGCCAAGCTGAACGCGCGCCTCATGTGGCCACCCCATTTCTTGCCCTTTGCGATTCGAAGAAACCGTTCCATCCGCCTCGGCTATCCCGGCGGATGCGTCGCCTGCGGCCAGTAGCCAGTAGAAAGCTGTGTTGTGTTCCCGGGCGCAAACCCATTCGAGCCCCATCCGGATCCGCTACCATGGCGGCATGAGCGAACGCCTCGAAAGCGCCCCATTCTTTCCCCCGGTCGAAACCGCGCTCCGCGAGCCGAACGGCCTGCTGGCAATGGGCGGCGACCTGTCGCCGGCGCGCCTGCTGGACGCCTACCGGCACGGCATTTTTCCCTGGTTCAATCCGGGCGACCCGATCCTGTGGTGGAGCCCCGACCCGCGCATGGTGCTGGTCCCGGGCGAGGTGCGCGTCACCCGCTCGCTCGCCAAGCGCCTTCGCAATTCCGGGTTCGAGGTGCGCGCCGATACCGCGTTCACCGAGGTGATGTGTGCCTGCGCTGCGCCAAGACCGCCCGCAGGGCGCGAAGGAGAAACCGGCACCTGGATTTCGCCGGCGATGGTGGCGGCCTATCGCCGCCTGTTCGATGCGGGCTACGCGCATTCGGTGGAAACCTGGCACGACGGCCGGCTGGTCGGCGGCCTCTACGGCGTGGCGATCGGACGCATGTTCTATGGCGAATCGATGTTCAGCCGCGAACCAGACGCCTCCAAGGTCGCGCTGGTGCGGCTGGCAAGGCAGCTTCAGCAATGGGATTTCGGGCTGATCGACTGCCAGATGGAAACGCCCCACCTGGCCAGCCTGGGCGCGCGCACCATGCCGCGCGCGATGTTCACAGCCCGGCTGGCGGAGTTGGTAAAATTGCCCCATCTGCCCGGGCCGTGGACGCTTACTTTTAATGCACCCGACTGAACCGCCTTTCCAGCGCATCCAGTTCTACCTGACCGCGCATTACGACTGCAGCTATCTGCCGGGTCGGCGCGCGCGCTCGCAGGTTGCCACGCCCGCCCACCTGATCGATGCCGATGCCTACAGCGCGTTGATCCGCGCCGGATTCCGCCGCAGCGGCCAGTTCACCTACCGCCCGCAGTGCGAGCAATGCCATGCCTGCGTGCCGGTGCGGGTCGCGGTGGCCGGCTTTGCGCCCAACCGCACCCAGCGCCGCTGCCTCAAGCGCAACCAGCACTTCGGCGCCCGCTTTCTGCCGCTGGATTTCAAGGAAGAACACTACGCGCTGTACCGTCGTTATCTCGGCAGCCGCCATGCCGGCGGCGGCATGGACCGTGACGGCCCCGACCAGTACACGCAGTTCCTGCTGTCGTCCAACGTCGACAGCGTGATGATCGAATTTCGTGACGGCGACGCCCTCATCATGGTTTCGGTGGTCGACCAGGTCGAGGATGGCCTTTCCGCCGTCTACACCTTCTTCGACCCCGCGCGCGACAGGGACAGCCTCGGCGTCTACGGCGTGCTGTGGCAGATCGAGCTGGCGAAGCGGCTGGAACTGCCCTATCTCTATCTCGGCTACTGGATTGCCGAAAGCCGCAAGATGGCATACAAGAAACAGTACCCGCCGCTGGAAGGGCTGGTCGACGGCCGCTGGCAGGTGCTCGACGCATGAGGCTGTGGTTCCTGGCAGCCCTGCTGGCGATCCAGCAGGGCTGCGCGCTCACCGTGAGCCACCCGCGCGCCCTCACGCCGTTCGACAGCTTCGCCCCGCTGGCGGGCGATCCGCGGGTGTGGGTCGAGCCGGGGTTCGAGGCCTACGGCGCGCGCGTGGCGGCGGCCTTGCCGGACGCCATCGCCAGGGTCGAGGCGGCGCATTACCTGCCGTTTTCCCGCCCGCCGCGCGTTTATGTGTGCGGCACCGACGCCTGCTTCAAGCGCCATGTGCGGACGCCGAAATTGTCGGCCGCGGTGGTGCCCGACAACCGCCTGATCCTGTCGCCCAATCTCGACGGCAGGGAAAGCCACCGGCTGCCCGCGCTGCTGACGCACGAACTGGCGCACCTGCATCTGGGCCAGCGCATCGGCCATTATCACAGCACCCTGCCGGTGTGGTTCCACGAAGGCTGGGCCTCGCTCGTCGCCGACGGCGGCGGCGCCGACTATGCGACCGACGCCAGGGTGTTCGAAGCGATCCAGGCCGGCAAGCGGGTCAATCTCACCGCGCGCGACACGCCCGGCAAGCGCCACCGCGCAGCCGCGTCCAGGCTTACGATCTTCGAGTTCTATCGCCAGTCCATGCTGCTGGTCGGCTGGCTGCGCGCGCAGGATGAAGCGCGCTTTCGCCAGCTGGTTTTGGCGGTGCAGGACAACGCCGATTTCGAGATCGCCTTCTGGGATGCCTACGGCCAGGCGCCTGCCACCCGGCTCGCGGGATTCTTCGACGGTGTTCCAAGCGATAATCAGGCGGTCCAGGCCGCACCCGCAAAACCCCAACTCACTTCACGATGAAACCCTACCTCGACCTGATGCGCCACGTGCTCGAGCACGGCACCCGAAAAGACGACCGCACCGGCACCGGCACCCTGTCGGTTTTCGGCTGGCAGATGCGCTACAACCTGGCCGCAGGCTTCCCGCTCGTCACCACCAAAAAATGCCACCTGCGCTCCATCATTCATGAGCTGCTGTGGTTCCTGCAGGGCGACACCAACATCCGCTATCTGAAGGAAAACGGCGTTTCGATCTGGGACGAATGGGCCGATGACAACGGCAACCTCGGCCCGGTCTACGGCCACCAGTGGCGCAACTGGCCGAAGCCCGACGGCGGCGCCATCGACCAGATCAGCGAAGCGGTCAAGACACTGAAGACCAACCCCGATTCGCGCCGCATCATCGTCTCGGCGTGGAACGTCGCTGATCTCGACAGGATGGCGCTCGCGCCGTGCCACGCGTTTTTCCAGTTCTACGTCGCCGACGGCAAGCTCTCCTGCCAGCTGTACCAGCGCAGCGCCGACATCTTCCTCGGCGTGCCGTTCAACATCGCTTCCTATGCGCTGCTGACGCTGATGATGGCGCAGGTCACGGGCCTCAAGCCCGGCGACTTCGTCCACACCCTGGGCGACGCCCACCTCTATCTCAACCACCTCGACCAGACGCGCGAGCAGTTGAGCCGCGAGCCGCGCCCGCTGCCGACCATGACGCTCAATCCGGACGTGAAAGACATCTTCGCGTTCCGCTTCGAGGACTTCACGCTCACCGGTTACGACCCGCATCCGGCGATCAGGGCGCCGGTGGCAGTGTGAAATGCGTGAGGCGTAAGGCGTGAGGAGTAAGGCGTGAGGAATAAGGCGGCTTTGAGAAGAGTCGAGGGAACATGAATCAGAAAAAACCCCGCATCAGCGTCATCGCCGCGCTTGCAAAAAACCGCGTCATCGGCATCGAAAACCGCCTGCCGTGGCGGCTGCCGGAAGACCTCGCCCACTTCAAGGCGCTCACCCTCAACCACCCCATCCTCATGGGGCGCAAGACCTTCGAATCGCTCGGCCGCCCACTGCCCGGGCGCACCAATATCGTCATCACCCGCAACCCCGTCTACTGCAAGGACGGCTGCGTCGTCGCCACATCCATCCCCGCCGCCATCGCCTTGTGCCGGGACACCGACGAACTCTTCTTCATCGGCGGCGCCGACCTCTACGCCCAGGCCATCCCGCTCGCCGACCGCCTGTATCTGACCGAAGTGGACATCGAAGCCGAGGGCGACGCCTGGTTCCCCGACTACGACAAGCGCGCGTTCAGGGAAGTCTCGCGCGAGTCGCACATGGGCGAGAAGGGCGATGCGATACGGTTTGATTTTGTGGTGTACGAGCGGGGGTAGGGGCGTGTCCCGTCGAAAAACGTTGGGCTTGGCGAGCCGCACTGCGAAGCGTGAACGCTTTCTCCCGTGGATGGCGTTTGTTCAGCTGCGCGCGCCCATGGCCAGGGCCCGGTTTTTGCTGGCCTGGCGCGACACCTCGTCGGCGTCGCGGTCCTGGTTTTCGCTGACCCAGCCGCCCAGGTTTTCCAGCGCGATCCGGCCGAGCGCATCGATCCATTGCGGGTGTTCGTTGAGCGCGGGGATGTAGTGGAAGTCCTTGCCGCCCGCCTGCAGGAAACTGGCGCGGCCTTCCATCGCCAGTTCTTCCAGCGTCTCCAGGCAGTCGGCGGTGAAGCCCGGCGCGACCACGTCGACGCGGCCCACGCCTTCGCGACCGAGCGCTTCCAGCGTCTTGTCGGTATAGGGCTGCAGCCATTCGGCGCGGCCGAAGCGCGACTGGAAGGTGAGACGGAACTGCCTGGGTTCGAGCCCGAGCGCTTCGGCCAGCAGGCGTCCGGTCTTCTGGCATTCGCAGTGGTAGGGATCGCCCTTGTCGAGCGTGTAGCGCGGCACGCCGTGAAAGCTCATCACCAGCACGTCGGGGCGGCCGTGCATCTGCCAGGTATCGCGGATGTTGGCGGCCAGCGCGTGGATGTAGGCGGGGTGGTCGTGGTAGTGCTTGAGCGTGCGTAGCGCCGGCTGGTTGCGGGTTTTCAGCAGCCAGGCAAACGCGGCGTCGAACGCGCTGGCGGTGCTGGAGGCGGCGTATTGCGGATAGGACGGCAGGATCAGGATGCGGTCGCAGCCGGCGGCCCTCATCCGTGCCAGGGTGTCGGGCACCGACGGCTGGCCGTAGCGCATGGCGTATTCGACCATGAAGGGGCTGGCGATTTTTTCGCCCAGCCAGCCTTTCAGCAACTTGGCCTGCTTTGCGGTGTGTGCCTTAAGCGGCGAGCCGTCGGCGGTCCAGATCGCGGCATATTTTCCGGCTGATTTTTTCGGCCGGGTGTTGAGGATGATGCCGTTGAGGATCAGCCACCACACGGCGCGCGGAATTTCCACCACGCGCGGGTCGGACAGGAATTCCTTCAGGTAGGGGCGCAGCGCTCTGGCTGTGGGCGCCTCGGGGGTGCCGAGGTTGACCAGCAGGATGCCGGTGCGGGCGGACTGGCCGTGGGTGTGCTCGGGTTCTTTGAAGTAATTCATTTAGTGGTGGGACAGCGCGCTCGACAACACTTTGGCGGTGATGTCGACGATCGGCACCACGCGCTCGTAGGCCATGCGGGTGGGGCCGACGACGCCGAGGGTGCCGACCACTTGGCCGTCGACGGAATAGGGCGCGCTGACCAGGCTGCATTCGTCGAATGGCAGCAGGTCGGATTCGCCGCCGATGAAGATCTGCACGCCGGCGGCATTGCGCGACTGGTCGAGCAGTCGCAGCAGGCCGGTCTTCTGCTCGAAGGCGTCGAACAGGCGGCGCAGGCTGCCCATGTTGCTGGAGAGTTCTTCCACGTCGAGCAGCTTGCGGCTGCCCGATACCACCACGTTTTCCTGGCCGGCGGCCTGGCTGCCGGCGTCCACCGCGGCGGACATCAGACGCGTGATGTTGTCGCGCATGCGGCCGAGTTCGTCGCGCAGCTTTGCGCGCACCTGGTCGAAACTGTGGCCGGCGAAGTGCTGGTTGAAGTAATTGGCCGCCTCGGTCAGCGCGGAGGCGCTGACCGGCTGCTCGGTGAGGATGACGCGGTTCTCGACCTCGCCCTCCATGGTGACGATGATGAGCAGGATGCGTTTTCCCGACAGGCTGAGGAATTCGATCTGGCGAAACGCCGGGCTGCGGCGAGGCGTCATCACCAGGCCGGCAAACCGGCTGAGGTCGGACAGCAGGGTGGAGGCCGCGGTCATCAGCCGCTGTGGGTCGGACGACGTCAGGCTGTGTTCGAGCTGGCTGACCTCGATCTGTTCCAGCGGGCGCACCGTCAGCAGCGTGTCGACAAAAAAGCGGTAGCCAAGCGGCGTCGGCACCCGCCCGGACGAGATGTGCGGGCTGGAAACAAAACCCCTTTCCTCGAGATTGGCCATGATGTTGCGGATGCTGGCGGGCGACAAATCCAGCCCGGCGTGCTTCGACAGGGTGCGCGATCCCACCGGCTCGCCGTCGGTGATATAGCGTTCCACCAGGGTTTTCAGCAGGATGCGGGCGCGGTCGTTGAGCATGGATCCATTATATAGGGGGCAGGGAGCAGGGGCATGGCAACTTTGGTTCGATCAAAAAATGCGCAGCGCATTCCCTGAATCCTGAATCCTGACCCCCGACCCCTTTATAATCGCCCCATGCAAACCCCCCCCTTCCACAC
>JAJPEP010000083.1 GCA_021166845.1 Thiobacillus sp. | reverse complement strand
AACTGCGCCAGCGTGCTCAGCTGCGTTTCGTTCATGTCGATCACCATGTCCTGAATGATCGATCCAGTTCCTACGCTTCAGACTCATTCCTCCTTGGAAACACAACCCCGCGTTCAGACTCATACCATGTTGGAAAAGACTAGTCCTTCCGATTAAGGTAATTTATGTGTAGAATCTCGGTTTCCGTGGCGGACTTGTTCCACCACCAGCATTCAGAACGGCCCACAGCGATGTGGGCCGTTTTCATTTGGTACAGACTCAATCCGGGATGCGGCCGCCGCCAGGTGTTCCGTCGCAAACTTCGCATAACGGTCCACCATGCTGCGGGTTTGAGGCGGGTTTGTCGTTTCCGGCCGGTGTCGGGTATGTTCGTGAAATATCCCCAATGCGTAATCCGTCATGTCGCTTGCCCTGCCTGCTGAACTCCAGACCCTGTTAGGGAACGGGCTTGCCGTCATCCGGGATCCCGGATTCTGGTGGGAGGTGGGGGTGCTGGTGCTGGCGGCGGCGGGTGCGCTGCTGGTGCATCGCACGTTGAGCCAAAGCCTGGCGGCGCGCACGCAGGACGGCGCGGAATACACGGTCCGCCACCTGGCGCTGAAGACCTTGCAGCGCATCCTGTTCCCCATCAGCATGCTGCTGGGGGTGCTGGCGGGACGGGCGCTGCTGCAGCACCAGGGCAATTCGACGAATCTGCTGAACCTGGCGGCGCCCCTGCTGACTTCGCTGGCCACGATCCGCATCTTCATCTATTTCCTGCGCAAGGCTTTCCGCCCGGGGCCGCTGGTCAAGGCCTGGGAAAACCTGATCGCCACCTCGGTCTGGGTCGTCGTTGCGTTGCATCTGCTGGGTTGGCTGCCGGCCGTTCTGGAGGGCCTGGACGGCATGGCCATGCAGGTGGGCGGCAGCCGGATTTCCGTATTGGCGACCCTCAAGCTGCTGCTGGCCGTGGCCCTGTTGTGGCTGCTGGCGCAATGGCTGGGCCGCGCCATCGAGAACCGCATCAACCGCACCGAGTTCGCCAACGCCGGCGTGCAGGTGGCGCTGGTCAAGCTCAGCAAGTTCATCCTGCTGGTGCTGGTCTTTCTGCTGGCGCTGGATGCGGTGGGGATCGACCTCACCGCGCTGACGGTGTTCGGCGGCGCGCTGGGCGTGGGCCTGGGCTTCGGCCTGCAGCGCATCGCCAGTAACTTCATCAGCGGTTTCATCGTACTGTTCGACCGCTCGATCCGCCCCGGCGACGTCATCACCATCGGCGACAAACTCGGCTGGGTGCAGGAGCTGCACGCCCGCTACGTGGTGGTGAAGGACCGCGACGGCGTGGAGCGGCTGATTCCCAACGAGATGCTGATCACCAACGAGGTGATCAACTGGAGCTACAGCGACCGCAACGTGCGCCTGAAGATTCCGGTTTCCATCAGCTACGGCAACGACCCGGAACAGGCGCTGGCCCTGCTGGCGGCGGCGGCCATGGCCAACCCCCGGGTGCTCGCCGAGCCGGCGCCCACCACCCGTCTGATGGCCTTCGGCGACAACGGCATCGAACTGGAACTGCGGGTGTGGCTTCAGGACCCCGAGGCCGGCCTGGGAAGCGTGCGCTCGGATATCAACCTGGCGATCTGGCGCGCCTTCAAGGCCGCCGGCATCGTCATCCCCTATCCCCAGCGCGACCTGCATATTCGTAGCGGGCTGGAGGGATTGAAGCCGTAATGGCCCACGGGCGCCCGGCCAAGGCGCACGCGGGGCGAATGAACCCAGTCTCCGGTTGCAGGAGTGGCTATACATAGAAGCAAGGGTGGGCCGGGACACCCGTCGCAAACTGTGTAGGCTTTTTGACCGGGTATGGGAGGTCCATGAACGATCCGCAACGCATCTGGCCCGTCCTCCTTCTGTTCCTGCTGACTCTGGCGGGCGCTGCGCCGGCCGCGGATGACGACGAGGCCTGGGCGCCCACCCCGCCGCGGCTGAGCTTCATCGACGGCGAGGTGTCGACCTGGCGGCCGGGCGCGGATGAGTGGGTGCGCGCCCGGCCCAACCTGGCGCTGGCGGAGGGCGACGCGCTCTATACCGGCAAGGATTCCAATTTTGAAGTGCAGTTCGACAGCCGCAGCTTCGCGCGCGCCGACGAACACACTCAGCTGTCGCTGCTGCAGCGGGAAAAACACCTTATCCAGTTCAAGGTCGCCAGCGGCCGGGTGTCGTTCGACATGCGCAGCCTGGCGGAGGGCGCGGTGGAGGTGAGTACGCCGAACGCAGTGTTCGTCATCGAGCACCCCGGCTATTACCGGGTGGAGGTGGACAGCCGCGATACCCATTTCATCACCCGCCGCGGCGGCGAGGCCACGGTGATCACCGCCGACGGCCGCTCGCTGGATATTTACCCCTCCGAGGACGTCGTGGTGACGGCGGGCGATCCGGTGAAAGTGGCCACGTACGCCGCGCAGGCGCCCGATGCCTGGGACCGCTGGAACGACGCGCGCAGCGACCGCAGCGGCGAATCGATCAGCGCGCGCTACCTGCCGCCCGGCGTCTACGGCGCGGAGGAACTCGACCACTACGGCCGCTGGCGGGTGGTTCCGACCTATGGCGCAGTGTGGATTCCCGATGGCATGGGCGCGACCTGGACGCCTTACAGCACCGGCTACTGGGTGTGGGATCCCTATTACGCATGGACCTGGATCGACGATGCGCCATGGGGCTGGGCGCCCTTTCACTACGGGCGCTGGGTCTACATCGACGGCTACTGGGCATGGGCGCCGGGGCCGGTGGCGCGGCGGCCGCTGTATTCACCGGCGCTGGTGGCGTTCATGATCCGCGACCGCGACGTGTCGGCTCGGCTCAGCACCGGCCTGCCCGGGGTATGGTGGGTGGCGCTCTCCTGGGGCGAGCCGGTGCTGCCGTGGTGGGGCCCGCCCCGCTATCGCGGGCGCCCCTGGTGGGGCGGCTGGGGCGGACCGCGCATCGTCAACAATGCGATGGTCACGCAAACCACGGTCATCGAGGTGGGCGACATCCGCTATCACAATGCCCGCCTGCCGCGCGCCATCCTCACGGCGCCGGCCGACAGGTTCGGGCGCGAGCGGGTGCGGGCGACTGCGGAAACCCGCTTCCGCCACACCGACTTCGCGCCGGTGCGCGGCGAATTGCCAATCAAGCCTTCACGCGCCAGCCTGGTCGGCGGCGCGCCGAAAGGGGTGCGGCCGCCGCGGGAAATTGTTTCGCGCCCGGTGGTGTCGACGCGCCCGCCGCGCGAGCGCGTCCAGCCCTGGCCGGACGCGCCGCCCGGCGCCTACCCCCCGGTCGTTCCCGCGCCCCGTTATAAGGTCCCTCCCGCGCGCCGCGCCGAGGATGCCCGCATTCGGCAGCGGCCGCCCTTCGGGGCCGAGACGGGGCCGGAACGGTCGCCGCCGCCGCGGTCGCCGCGCTATGAGGAGATCAGGAAGTCGGCGATCCCGCGTGCGCAGGCCACGGTGCGCGGCCAGAGCGCAATCCGCGAGCAAGGCGCCGCGCGGCGGGAGGTCGGGCCCGTGCCCCGCCCCGCCCCGCCTGCCGTGGTTGCGCCACCGGTCGTCAGCCGCCCGCCCGTGCCCGGCAGGGTGCAAGACCCGCGCACGCGGATCGAGTCCGCGCCGCTACGGGGCGAAGCTCGGCAGGGCGGCAAGGAACGGCCGCTGCCGGGGCAACCAGCCAGCCGGACCTACCGGGCGCGACCGTAAAAACCGCGACGTGCGTTGATTGCTGTGAGGGGTATGCAATATGCCGCCCCGGGCGCCAGCCGGGGCTTGCGATGGCGGACCGATCAGTCTTTCCGGTGATGGCGCAGCAGGCGGTCGATCGCCTCCTTCAGCTGCCCTTCTTCAATTTCAGTGGTGAGGTGCGCCAGTTCGTTCAGCGCGGCCGGCGGCAGGCCGGTTTTTTCGACCGGGTGGACGTAGCGGGCGAGAAGCTCCGGATTGACGCTGATCCGCACAGTCGTCACCACGATTTCGCGCTTGCCGAGGCCGGCCATCAGCGCGTCGGTCTGCTGGCGCAGGCGGCTGGCGACGGCGCCGCTGTCGCAGGCGAGGCTCAGCAGGGCGTTTTCCAGTTGCATGACGCGGACGTGCCCGGCCAGCGCGGCGGGGAGGATGCGGTCGAGCGCGGCCTGGGCGCCCAGCAGGGCGCGGGCGCGCACGGCGAGGCCGTGCGGCAGCTGGCTGGCGAGCAGGTCGGCGAGGCTGGCGGCGCTCATGGGCGTGGCGCCCAGGCGTCGCGGCAACCCCTTTTCGCTGTCGTGACAGCGTCATGGGAAGCCTGCATCCCTATGTTAAAATTCAGCGATTTACCGCGTCCTGCGGGCATTTCGGATTCCCCATGCTGCAATCCCTGTTCAAAAAAGTCTTTGGCAGCCGCAACGAGCGGCTGGTCAAACAATACCTGCAAAAGGTGAAAGCGATCAATGCGCTGGAGCCGGCGATGGAGAAACTGTCCGACGCCGAGCTGGCCGGCAAGACCGCCGAATTCAAGTCCAGGCTGGAAAAAGGCGAGACGCTCGACAAGCTGCTGCCGGAAGCCTTCGCCGTGGTGCGCGAGGCGTCGAAGCGGGTGCTCGGCATGCGCCACTTCGACGTCCAGATGGTCGGCGGCATGGTGCTGCACGACGGCAAGATCGCCGAGATGCGCACCGGCGAGGGCAAGACGCTGATGGCGACGCTGGCCGCGTACCTCAACGCGCTGACCGGCAAGGGCGTGCACGTGGTGACGGTGAACGACTATCTCGCCAGCCGCGACGCCGAATGGATGGGCCGTCTGTATGGCTTTCTCGGGCTGACCACCGGGGTCAACCTGTCGCAGATGCCGCATGCCGAAAAGCAGGCCGCGTATGCCGCCGACATCACCTACGGCACCAACAACGAATACGGCTTCGACTATCTGCGCGACAACATGGTTTACCAGTTGGGCGAGAAAGTGCAGCGTCCGCTGGCCTATGGCATCATCGACGAAGTCGACTCGATCCTGATCGACGAGGCGCGCACGCCGCTGATCATTTCCGGGCAGTCGGAAGAAAACGTCGCGCTGTACCAGCAGATCAACGAGGTGCCGCCGCGCCTGATCCGGCAGAAGGACGAGGAATCCGAGGGTGATTACTCGGTCGACGAGAAAACACGCCAGGTACTGTTGTCCGAAGCGGGGCACGAAAAGGTCGAGGCCATCCTCACCGAAATGGGCCTCTTGCCGCCCGGCGGCAGCCTCTATGACGCAGCCAACATCATGCTGATGCACCACGTCTACGCCGCGTTGCGCGCGCATGCGCTGTTCTTCCGCGACCAGCATTACGTGGTGCAGAACGGCGAGGTCATCATCGTCGACGAATTCACCGGTCGCCTGATGAGCGGGCGCCGCTGGTCGGAAGGCCTGCACCAGGCGGTCGAGGCGAAGGAAGGCGTGGCGATCCAGAAGGAAAACCAGACGCTGGCGTCGATCACCTTCCAGAATTATTTCCGCATGTACGAGAAGCTGTCGGGCATGACCGGCACCGCGGACACCGAGGCCTTCGAGTTCCAGAGCATCTACGGCCTGGAAACCGTGGTCGTGCCGACCCACCGCCCGATGATCCGCAAGGACGAGCACGACCAGGTCTTCCGCACCGCGGCTGAACGCGACCAGGCGGTGATCAACGAGATCCGCGCCTGCCATGAGCGCGGCCAGCCGGTGCTGGTGGGCACCACCTCGATCGAGGCCAACGAGAAACTCTCCGCCGAGCTGAAAAAAGCCGGGCTGCCGCACAACGTGCTGAACGCCAAGCAGCACGAGCGCGAAGCCGAGGTGATCGCGCAGGCCGGGATGACGGGCGGGATCACCATCGCCACCAACATGGCGGGCCGCGGCACCGACATCGTGCTGGGCGGCAGCATCCAGAAGGAAATCGACGCCATCCGCAACGATGAAAGCCTGTCCGATGCCGAGAAGGACGCGCGCACCGCCGCGCTCAAAGCCGACTGGCAGGTGCGCCACGACGCCGTGCTGGCGGCCGGCGGCCTGCACATCATCGGCACCGAACGCCACGAGTCGCGCCGCGTCGACAACCAGCTGCGCGGCCGTTCCGGACGTCAGGGCGACCCCGGCTCCAGCCGCTTCTTCCTGTCGCTGGAAGACCCGCTCTTGCGCATCTTCGCTTCCGATCGCGTCGCCGCGATCATGAACCGCCTGAAGATGCCCGAGGGCGAGGCGATCGAGCATCCATGGGTGACGCGCGCGATCGAGAACGCGCAGCGCAAGGTCGAACAGCGCAACTTCGACATCCGCAAGCAACTGCTGGAATACGACGACGT
>JAJPEP010000077.1 GCA_021166845.1 Thiobacillus sp. | reverse complement strand
CTCGCATGAGGACTGGGAAGACCGGCGCATCATCTACGAGGCAAGCTTTTCCGCTTAAGGGTGAACACGGCGTCCGGTCTTCCCGCTCGGGTAAACCCGAGTACTACAACAACTATTTCACAATACAAGGGTGCACTCCGTGCACCGATTGACGCTCGAAGGTGCACGGAGTGCACCCTACCCAAAGCATCTCGCCCTAATGAACAATCCGAATTAATTGTTGCCGTTTCTAGCGCGAAATTGAATTAGGCGGGCGCCAGTCTGTCCAGCCCGCCCATCCACGGGCGCAGCGCTTCCGGAACGGTCACGCTGCCGTCGGCGTTCTGGTAGTTCTCCAGAATCGCCACCAGCGTGCGCCCCACCGCCAGGCCCGAACCGTTCAGGGTATGCAGCAGTTCCGGCTTGCCCTCCCCCGCCTTGAAACGCGCCTGCATGCGGCGCGCCTGGAAGGCCTCGAAATTGGAGCAGGAGGAAATCTCGCGGTAGGCGCCCTGCGCCGGCAGCCACACTTCCAGATCGTAGGTCTTGGCCGCCGAAAAGCCCATGTCGCCGCTGCACAGGGCCATCTTGCGGTACGGCAGGCCGAGTTTCCGCAGGATCGTCTCGGCGTGTCCGGTCAGAGCCTCCAGCGCGGCGTAGGAATCCTCCGGGCGCACCATCTGCACCAGCTCCACCTTGTCGAACTGGTGCTGACGGATCATGCCGCGGGTGTCGCGCCCGTAGGAGCCGGCCTCGGAGCGGAAGCACGGCGTGTGGGCGACGAACTTCAGCGGCAGCGCCTCTTCAGCGACGATCTCGTCGCGCAGCAGGTTGGTCACCGGCACTTCGGCGGTGGGGATGAGGTAGAGCTTGTCGGCGTCCGGGCGCGGGACCTGGAATAAATCTTCCTCGAACTTCGGCAGGTTTCCGGTGCCGCGCAGCGAGTCGGCGTTCACCAGATACGGCACATAGACCTCGGTGTAGTCGTGCTCCGCCGTGTGCACGTCGAGCATGAACTGGGCGAGCGCACGGTGCAGCCGCGCCAGCCCGCCTTTCATCACGGAAAAGCGGCTGCCGGTGATCTTCACCGCCGCGGCGAAGTCGAGCTGCCCCAGCCCTTCACCCAGATCGACGTGGTCGCGCACCGGGAAATCGAATGTCTTCGGCGTGCCCCAGCGGCTCACCTCGACGTTGGCCGTTTCGTCCAAGCCCTGCGCCACCGACTCGTGCGGCAGGTTCGGCACCCCCATCAGGAAATCGCTGATTTCCGTCTGCAGCGCGGCCAACCGGGTTTCCATCTGCTTCAGCTCGTCCCCCAGCCCGGACACCTCGGCCATCACCGCCGTGGTGTCCTCGCCCTTGCCCTTCAGCATGCCGATCTGTTTCGAGAGGGTATTGCGGCGGTTTTGCGCGTCCTGGGTGCGGGTCTGGATCGTCTTGCGTTCGGCTTCCAGCGCGTCGAAACGCGCCGCGTCGAAGACAAAACCGCGCGCCGCCAGGCGCTCGGCAACGAGGGCTGCGTCTTTGCGCAGCAGTTGGATATCAAGCATGGGAATTCAAATCGAAATAAGCAAAAAGGGGATTGTCCACGAAAGCCTGCATTTGTGGGCACTCAGGCTGCTTTGTCATCCTTCAAGCAGGAAAATGTTCATCGTGCTCATGGCTTGATTCCAGATTGTTCATTAGACGATTTATGGTGCGTAGGGCGCACTCCGTGCACCGATTGACGCCCGAAGGTGCACGGAGTGCACCCTACGCAAAGCACCTCGTCCTAATGAACAACCTGGCAGTTTGACAAGAGGCCCACTCAGGCCGCCTCGACCATCCCCACCGCCTCTTCCACATCCACCGCGACGATGCGCGACACGCCCGGCTCCTGCATGGTGACGCCGGCCAGGTGCTGGGCCATTTCCATGGTGACGCGGTTGTGGGTGATGAAGAGGAACTGGGTGTGCTCGGACATCGCCTTGACCAGCTTGCAATAGCGCTCGGTGTTGGCGTCGTCGAGCGGCGCATCGACCTCGTCGAGCAGGCAGAATGGCGCCGGGTTGAGCTTGAACATGGCGAACACCAGCGACAGCGCGGTGAGGGTTTTTTCGCCGCCGGACAGCAGGTGGATCGAGGCGTTTTTCTTGCCGGGCGGTTGGGCGAACACCTGCACCCCGGCGTCGAGCAGTTCGTCGCCGGTGAGAATGAGCCGCGCCTGGCCGCCGCCGAACAGCCTGGGGAACAGCTCGCCCATGTGCCGGTTGACGGTGTCGAAGGTTTCTTTCAGCCGCGTGCGCGATTCCTGGTCGATGCGGCGGATCGCGTCTTCCAGTGTGGTGACGGCTTCCAGCAGATCGGCACACTGCGCGGCGAGGTAATCCGAACGCTCCTGCGCCTGGGTGAGTTCGTCCAGCGCGGCGAGATTGACCGCGCCCAGCGCGGCGATCTCGGTCTGCAGGCGGTTGATTTCGGCCTGCAGCTGGCTGGGCCTGGGGCTGTCGGCGAGGCCCGATTCGAGGCTGGCTTCGTCGGCCGCCGCCTCGCGCAGCTGCAGTTCGAACTGCGACTGCATCAGCATGGCTTCCTGGTCCTTGAGCTTCAGCTGCTCGATGGTGCGGCGCAGCGGATCGAGCCCCTGCTCGCAGGCCAGGCGCGCTTCGTCGTGGCTCCTTAATTGCGCGGTCAGGCCTTCCAGCGCGTCGCGCGCGGCGGCCAGCGCGGCTTCGGCCTCGGTGCGCGCGGTCAGGGCGAGCTGCAGTTCGGCATCCAGCGCGTCGGCCGGCAGGCGCGCCAGCTCGTCGCGCGCCTGGGCGAGACGCGTCTCGTCGTCGGCGATTTCCTGGTCGATGCGCGCCAGAGTCTCGCCGAGTTCCCTGATCTTGTTGCTGCAGGTGGTGAGTGCGAAGCCGGCCTCCTGGTGCCGCCGCTCGGCCGCACGCTGCAGTTCGCGCGCCTCGTACACCGCGCGGTCGGCCTGGTCGCGCAGCTGGCGCGCGGCGTACAGCGCCTCGCGGGCGGCGTCGCCCTGGCTGCGGTACTCCTTGAGGCGGTTTTCCAGCATTTCCAGCGTGGCGTGCTCGCTGGTCTGCTGATGGATGACTTCCTCCAGTTCCTGCGCGATCTGCGTCGCCCGGCCCTGCACCTGTTCCACCGCCTGCTGCAGGCGCAGCAGCTCCATCTGCGCGGTGTGATGGCGGCTCTGCATCTGCCCGGTCTGCGCGCGCAGCGCCTGGACTTCGCGCTGGCGTTCCAGGTAGCGCTGCTGCGTCTCGGCGTAGGCGGCTTCGAGCTGCGCCACCTCGTCGCGCAGGCGCACGGCATCGCTGGCCAATCGTTCGAGTTCGCGCCCGCGCGCAAGGATGCCTTCGACCGCGGTGTGCGGGCCGTGGAAGGTGACGCTGTGGCGGGTGAACAGGTGGCCCTGCGGGGTGACGGCGTATTCGCCGGCTTGCAGGCTGGCGCAGCGGGCGCGCGCGGCATCCGCGTCGTCGGCCCAGTACACGTTGGCGAGCCAGTCGGTGAGCGCCGCGTGGACCGCCCCATCGTCGCTGGCGATCTTGCTGGCCAGGCCTTCCGCCGCGGCCGGCGCCGCAATGCCGTCCCCGGCCCATACGGTCAGCCGCGCCGGCGGCGCGTCGGCGAACCAGTCGGGGGCAGCATCGGCGGCCACCGCCTGCAGGCGTTCGCGCAATACCGCTTCGACCGCCGCTTCCCAGCCGGGCGCGACGCGCAGCTTTTCCCACAGGCGCGGCGCGGCATCGAGGCCGCGGCTGCGCAGCCAGGCGCCGAGCTTCTCGTCGGCCTTCAGGCTCTCCTGCAGCTTTTTCAGCGCGGCAAGTTCCGCTTCGGTCTGGTGCAGCGCGCGGCGCGCGGCTTCGAGCTCGCGCGTGTGCCGGGTGCGCGCGGCGTCGAGTTCGGGCAGCGCGGTCTCGGCTTCCTTGAGTCCGGCCTGCGCGGTGGCCAGTGTCTGCGCCATCTCCTCGACTTCGACCTGCTTTTTCGCCAGACCCGCCGTATCGGTACGCGGCAGCTGCGCCTGTTCCTGGGCGAGCCTGCGCTGGCGCGCGTCCAGCTGTTCGAGCTGGCGCTTGGTGTGGCCGAGGCTGTTTTCGTCGACCTGACGCGATTGATCCAGTTGGGACACCACGCGCTGCGCCTCGCCCACCCCCTGCTGCGCCTCGCGCAACGCGGCTTCCTTCTGCGGCAGAGTGCTGTCGGTGGCCTGCCGCGCGGCGGCCTCGGCCTCCATCAGCGCGGCCTCAAGGCCGGGCTGCTGCGCGGTCACCTCGTTCAGCGCCTCCTGCGTGGACGCGCGGCGCGCCTGCTGCGATTCCATGCGTGCGGCGAGATCCTGCACCTGGCGATACAGCCGGTCGCGGGTGGCGTTCTGGTGCGCCATGGTCTGCTCGATGCGTGCAACTTCGGACTGCGCCTGGTAATACGTCGCCTGTGTGGTGTTCAGCGTGTCCTGCCCGGCGAACTGGGTCTGGCGCGCGGTTTCCAGTTCGGATTCGATATGCCGCAGGCGGGCGGTTTCGGCTTCCAGCCGGTTCTGTGCCTCGACCAGATCGCGGTCGATGCGCGCGCGCTGCTGGGCGGCGTCGTGCTTCCTGGCGAACCACAGGCGATGCTGGGCAAACGTCAGGTCGGCCTGCAACTGCTTGTAGTGCTGGGCGACTTCGGCCTGCGCGGTGAGCTTCTCGACCTGGGTCTTGAGTTCGCGCTGGATGTCCTCGACGCGGTTCATGTTGTCGCGCGCGTCCTTCAGCCGGGCTTCCGTTTCCTTGCGGCGTTCCTTGTACTTCGACACGCCCGCGGCTTCTTCCAGGTAGCCGCGCAGTTCTTCCGGTTTCGCCTCGATCAGACGCGAAATCATGCCCTGCTCGATGATGGCGTAGGCGCGTGCGCCGACCCCGGTGCCGAGGAACAGGTCGGCAACGTCGCGCCGTCGCACCCGCATGTTATTGATGTAATAGGTGGAATCGCCGCTGCGGTCGAGCACGCGCTTGACCGAGATCTCGGCGTATTGCGACCACTGGCCGGCGGCGCGCCCGAGTTCGTTGTCGAACGCCAGTTCGACCGAGGCGCGCGATGCCGGCTTGCGGCTGGTGGAGCCGTTGAAGATCACGTCCTGCATCGTTTCGCCGCGCAGGTGCTTGGCCGACGATTCGCCGAGCACCCAGCGCACCGCGTCGATCACGTTCGACTTGCCGCAGCCGTTCGGCCCCACCACGCCGGTCAGCTGCGCGGGAACGGGAATGACGGTGGGATCGACGAAACTCTTGAACCCGGCAAGTTTGATGTGGGTTAAACGCAAGACAGCGGACCTAAGCTTTTATAATGTGTCGTCTCAACGCGCCTGCTGCTTTTAATTATTGACGTGGCGAGCGGCGTTCTGAATTTTCGCCACATTCTACACCGAGCCTCCCCATGCCCTCCACGCCTGCCAAAACCCTGGAAACCTTCCCCAACCCCAAGATTGGGCGCGACTTTCATATCCACATGGAAGTCCCTGAATTCACGTGCCTTTGTCCCAAGACCGGCCAGCCCGATTTCGCCACGCTGGTTCTTGACTACATCCCGGACAAAACCTGCGTCGAACTGAAGAGCCTGAAGCTCTACATGTGGAGCTTTCGCGAGGAAGGCCATTTCCACGAGGATGTCACCAACCGGATTCTGGACGACCTGGTGAAGGCAACCAAGCCGCGCTACATGCGACTCACCGCCAAGTTCTACGTGCGCGGCGGCATTTTCACCAACGTGGTGGCCGAGCACCGCAAGAAAGGCTGGCAGCCGGCACCCCGCGTCGACCTCACGCAGTTCGAGCATCAGTCGAACACACGCGGATAATTCATTGATTGAGCAATAACAATTGCTCGTGACAGATGCGAATTTGAGATTAATTACTTGTCGGTGGAATGACGGTTCAGAATGTCCTGAATCTTCGCCATCTCAAACGCCACGTCCCAGCACCACAGCCCGAATCCACCTTTGGCGTTGACGCCCTTCACCCATGCATCCAACGCCTGCCGCTTGGCCTGATTTTGCGGGCTGTCCTCTCCCTTGATTTCCAGAATCAGCAGCTTGCCATTTGCCAACCGGACAATAAAATCCGGCACAAACCGGCGCCGCGCGCCGTTCCACAGGTAATACACCTGAAAGCCGAGGTGGTCGTTTTTGGCATAGGCCAACACCTGCCCGCTTTGCTCCAGCACATTAGCGGTATGCGCTTCCCACGCGGAATCGGCCACCACATGGCTGATCTGCGATTTTTGCGCGGGCTGGCAGGGCTTGGTGGTGTACCAGGTTCGCATCAGCCGGGTTGAACCTATGGGAAATTCCTCGTCGAATACCGGCTCGATACGCTCCTCGTTCTGCTCGGTCAGATACCGCAACAGATGCCCCACCACGCCATCCATGTTGAGGGAAACCAGAATTCGTTTCCGTAGCGGGTCTTGATGAAACAGCGAAGGGATGTCCAGCTTGTTTGACTGCAAGAACTGTTCGACCAGCCGAATCAACTGAAACGCCAGGACATCCCGCCCGCCGGTAAAACGCGCTTGCAGCGCATCGAATGCCTTGCGCGCAGCCTTGAAAACCAGCCGCTGCTGGCGGAACTCGTCGGGCAGCTTTTCCAGATCGATTGTCTGAATCTGATCCCAGGCCGTCGCGCCGCCGATGGCTGGGGCGATTTCCGCGATCAGCGGCGTATGCGCGGGATCGAGCCGCAGCGGTTCGACCGCATCCCAATCCAGCGTCAAGACCGGCCGCATCACCGTTTCCACGCGCAGCACATTGGGCCAACGGATTTCCAGCGGGTTGCGATCCGGGAGCGATTCGATCTGGGTGCTCGGCCTGGGGGGCGGCGGGGCTTCGCCGCCTTCGCCCGCATCCTGAAAAATCGACAGCGGTACGCCGAACACGTTGACATATTCAGCCCTGAAAAGCTGGCGCTCAACCCCGTCGGGGCCGACGACCGGCTCCGTGTCGTAGCTCACTCGGCGCAATCCCCGACCAATCACCTGTTCGCATAGCAACTGGCTGGTAAAAGCCCGCAGGCCCATGATGTGGGTCACGTTCTTGGCATCCCAGCCTTCGGACAGCATGGCTACCGACACTACATGCCGCAAATCCTGACCGGCTCGACCGCGCTTGCCGACGTTGTCCACGATTTCACGCAGCAATTCTTCTTTCTTCAAAGCCAGCAGGTTCTGCTTGCGATCCTCTGGGATCGCCGCCGCCCCGACAATCGCCTTTAGCCTTGCCTCGTAATCCTTGTCCGTTCCAGCCGATTCGCCGATCTCCGCTTTGTCCAGCACGCGCGAATCCACCCGCAGCGTTTTATCCGGCGCATTCAATTCCGGCCAATGCGCATCGCCACTGACGAAATGGCGTTCGATACGGGCAGCGGTTTCCGTGCGGTTACACACCGTCAACATCACGGGTGGCGAAGCGTGGCCTGCCGCCTGCCAGTCCTCCAGAGCCTTCAGCCAGTCCGCTCCCAGCAGGGTGTAAGCCTGCTGCACCAGTTGCGGCAAGGGTTCGTGCGGCTCCGCACCGCGCCGGTTCAAGTCTTCCGACACTTCCTTCTCGCGGTACAGGTGGTACAGCTTGGGTTTCAGGCTGCTTGCGTCTGGGATCGTGCCATCGCGCACCACCACGCGCGGGGTTTTCACCAAGCCCGCCTCGATCGCGTCGTTCAGGCCAAAGTCCGACACAATCCAGTCGAACAATCCCTGCTCGGTATTGGTCTTGCCGGTCGGCGCGAACGGCGTGGCGGACAAATCGAAGCAGCGGTTAATGCGCAATTCCTTGTGAATGCGGTCCAGCCCCTCGATCCAGCGGGTGGACTCTTCCAGGTCGATGCCCTGCTCTTCCGCCTGCTTCTTGCTGATCTTGATATCCGCCGGAATGCGGTAGGCGTGGTGCGCCTCGTCGTTGACGATCGCGATGTCCTTGAATCCAGCCAGCTTGCCCAAAACCCGCTTCACAAACGCCTTGTCGCTCTCCGCGCCTTTTTTCACCACCGAGCGTTCCGGCTCCTTCAGCGGCATCAGGCCATGCCAGTTCTCCACCAGCAGTTCCGCCTGATTGAGTTTTTGCCGCAAGGCTTCTGATGGACACAGGCCGAATTCGTCGTAATAGTTGGCCGGATTGCCCGGAAACAAGACCTGCAAGCGCTCCTTCACCGTCAACCCTGGCGCGACGATGAAAATCGCGCGGGAAAAATCCTTGTTCCGCTTCGGGTAAGTCAGCGCGTTCAACACTTGCCAGGCGACGATCATCGCCATTACCGCCGTCTTGCCGGTGCCGGTCGCCATCTTGTTGCACACCCGCTCCCACGCCCCACCGTCGCCCGGCACGAACACGCCCTGTTTGAAATCCGGCGAAGCCTCCACATGCCAGATCAGGGTTTCAATGGCCTCGAGCTGGCAGAAATAGAAGGGGTGCTGGCGCGCGCTGGGGTCGTGCCAGTGCGTCAAAAGGCTGCGCGTAATGCTGGTCACGCCTGGGTAATCCGCCGCCCGCCACGCATCGACACGTTCCCTGATGCGGTTCACCAATTCCAAAGGCTCGGTGCGGCGTGTGTTGTTGCGGGTATCGAAAATCTCATAACCCGCCGCGCGGCGGCCATGTTCCAGCGTCAGGTTGCCACGATCCTCGCGCCAGAAAAACCGCGGGGCTTCGTAAGGGGAGTTGAGAATGAGCGAGCGCGTCGAAGTCATTGAGGCAGCATGAAAGATGCAAGGCTGGATAGTGCGCGATCCAGGCTTGGTGAAACCGTCCTAGCGTTTTTCACATCCCAGTGCGTATTCACGAATTCCGACAATCGCGCGTTATAAAGCGGCCCGATAGGCGCGCTCGAACCGGTTTCCGGAACCATCTCAATCGCCAGGCGCTGCCTGCGGCTTTTTCGCGCCAGGTTGATCAGTGTGCGCTTGGGGTCGGCTTCCGCTTCGGGGTCCTGCGGCACCTTGTTTTTGGCAATACTCAGAAAATTGGCGATGCCGTCCCTGTCAGCAAGCAGCCAGGCTTCAACTTCTCTTACCGCAATCCGAAGCAACAGCCGGGGCGGCAACGCCGTGGCCTTCCAATCTTTGAGTAAGGCAGGCGGACACGGATATTGGTCAAGATCAGTCAGGACAACATGGGGCAGCACATGCGAGGCGGATTTGAATTTCCCCATATCCGCCTTGAGCCGGCCATAACCGCGCGCATTGATCGTTCTGGAAATCACGAATTTCCTGCCTGTTGTCTGAATCAATCTACGCATCACCGCAGCACTAAGTTCATCTTCCACAGCCACCAACAGATTGCATTCGGTCATGGTCTGAACTGGGACAGTTGATCAACCTGGGCAGGTTTGACTTTGGGTAACATGGTTTCCGCGACGGAATAACCGGCTGCAATGAGTGCCTTGTCTTCGTCACTCGATTCGATGGCGTTTGTCCCGTCGCGCGTCGGCTCCAGTCTGATCACTTCGCGCGGATCGATCGATTTTTCCTGCAGCAATGCCTCGCTGTGCGTTGTGATAAAAACCTGGCGGCGATATTTGGCCTGACGCTGCATACGCCAGATCAATTGATGAATCTGCCGCACGATATCCTCGTTCAATGACAGTTCAGGCTCCTCCAGCAAGAGCAAGGAATTCCCTTCAAGCAAACTCCACATAATGCCGAGCAGGCGCAACGTCCCATCTGAAAACTGGTCCTCCCTCTGCCATCCCGCATCCGGCCTCCAATGCTCGTAAAGCGCTTCGAGATGCGGCGTGCCGGTAATTTTGTCGCGAACAAAGCGAAGATTCCGCATATTTGGCACACACACTCGCAGTACTTCCTCGATCTTTGAAAGCCGGGCGTGACTGGTTTTTTCAGGGGTTTTAGCAATGCGTTCCAGGAAAGCCTGGCCGAACGGATCATCCTCCATTCGGTAGCCCCCCAACTCTTCGGCATGCTTCAAGAGTTGCGGCACCAGATGCAAATATGTGACGGACGCAAAGAAATCGGCAACTTCGCGAAACTCGCGGTTGGTGTTGATCTGTTCAAGGTGTGTTTGCGTAAGGCGCTCAGGATCGACTTTGTCTTCTTTGTTATCCGGGCGATTCAGCAACACCTTTCCGCTACGCAAGTCCTCCACCTTTTCCTGGCTGACCAAGGGGCGCTGCTGCCCCTTGCCTTCGCTTTTGAATGCCAGCGTATAGCGCCATACCGGATCGGTATCCACACGTTCGGCGAGTTCAATCTCGATGGAAATTTCCGGGTCTTTCCTGGCCAGCAGGCAACGCAATTTGGTGACTCCGCCACGGTCTTTCACCGCCTTCTGCAAGCCGCCGCCCTCAGGCTTGGCCACATCACGCAAGAACCGCAGCACATCCAGCAAATTGGATTTTCCTGAAGCATTCGGGCCGATCACATACACCCGTTCACGCAGCGCAACATCCACCTTATGGAAGTTGCGCCAGTTTTTTAATGTAAGCCGGGTAATTAGCATCGTCTATTCCAAATCAACCAATTTCATTAGCGGGTACAGGAATTCGGCATGCGGTCATGCCGCTTTGCGCATCAGCTTGCGTCGGAAATCGTCTTCCGCATTAAGCGACGCGATCATTTCACCACCGACATTGGAAAGTCTTGCGAGATCTTTTCTCGGAATTTCCTCCTGATTGTCGAATACGATCAACGAATCAAAAT
This sequence comes from Thiobacillus sp., assembly GCA_021166845.1. GTDB lineage: Bacteria > Pseudomonadota > Gammaproteobacteria > Burkholderiales > Thiobacillaceae > Thiobacillus. The sequence goes on along the minus strand of JAJPEP010000077.1, from coordinate 8,485 downwards.
CAACCCGGTTCTGAATCAAATGGTGAAGGAAAATGGTGACCAGCCTGGCCTTGTCCCGGCTGGGCACGCCATAGAGGAATAGCGGCGTCCCCTTCGTTTCAATGAAAAAATCGACCAGGTAATTCTCGGCACCGGGCAGACCCGGCACGGAGTAATCGCGTTTGATCTTGTCTTCCGGGATCACGGATTTGATGCGTTCCTGCAAATCGTCGTAAAACGTCGATGCGACGTGAGAACGGTTGAGAAACGTCAGGTCGTATACCCGCGTGATCGCCTGCCCCAGCCGGAAAACGGCATCCGCCAGGTGTTCCATGCTGGCATCGACGAAAAATGCACCCTTGTCCGGGTCGTATCCCACGCGCTGTTGCGCGATGGTCTGCTCCATCAGCACATTGCGGGTTCCCTCGAAAAACTTGTCGACATCGTTCTCGTAGCTGAGGTGCATCAGCGTATGCCCGCCGTCCGAGAGGCGAATACCGCCCGTGCCGGTTTCCGATAGATAAATCGGGTAATGGTCGCCATCCGGAAAGCTGAACGGCGTATCCAGCATCGTTACTCCGTCCGTCCGGGTAACGAGGGAGACATTCGCGCACAACTGCGCGCACAGAGTGGTTTCATCAATTCTCAACATGGCCAGTCTTCATGAGTTTTCGAACATATCGGGCTCGTCCGGCACAAGCTTATCGATCCCGCTTACGCCGCAATCATTTACCAGGCAAAACAACGCGCCATCAAGCGTCCGGTATCGGTCGGTTTCCTCCGCATGGCTTTCCGGCTTCCATCCCAACCGGATCGCCTCGCTCGTTGCCATGTGGATATGGCAACGAAAGCGGGTTTCGCCGTGCTTGTGCGAACTACCGTTATAGCGGCACAAGGTCAGCTTGACGCCATCCGGTTTGAACACGCTCAGGCCGCAGGAAAAATCCCGCAAGTCGTTTGTGTTTTGCCGCATGTAAATCTCGAACAGATAGTCCCCACCCCCCGCCATAAAGTTGCGCTGGCGATGGCCGGGCTTTTCCTTCCACTGCGCCCTGGGGTTCGAGACCCGTTTGGACAGCGCTCTGAGCAAATCGAGTTCCTGATCCGTCGGTTCAACGAAGTTCATTGTCCCCTCACACCAACGCAATAACCTTCAACGACTCAATCCCCCGGTCGTCGATGATCTTCACCGCGATCTTGCGGTTCTCGCCCGCCGCGAACGGCAGGCTTGCCGTGCCGTGGAACTGCTCCAGCAGGGCTTCGTTCAGTTCGGCCTTGATGTCCTTTTTCAGCTTCTGCCAGCCTTCGCCCTTGCCAGCCATGGGGAAGAACACCTGGCGCGGGAACAGGCTGCGCTCGTCGTAGTCGGTATCCAGCAGCCACATGGCGATCTTGCCTTTGCCACCGGAGACCAATTCGCCTTTGGCGGTGTCGAAATAATCGAAGCCGTGGACTTCCACGGTATACCAGCCGCCCTCGCCGCCCTTGGGCGTGTTGGCCTTGCGAACTTCCACGTCCGGCTGGCCCATCAGCCAGAAGCTCTGGTTCGATGCGCGCGCCTTTTTCAGGTCGTCGGTCAGCAGATCGGTGTTCATCTGCGCCTTCAGCGCGGTGATGCCCTTGGTCTGGTCGATGTCCTTGGCCGCTTCCGGATCGAAGGTGAAGGCGCAGAACACGATCATTTTCGGGCGCGGGAACAGCTCGCCCGCCTCGCGCATCGCCATTTCCACCTGGCGCTGTTCCAGCGCCGCGTGCTCGGGGCCGAAGCTCACCACCACCCGCTCGCCGCTGTCGAGGTGGCCTGCGCAATGCAGATACCTGGTGTCCGGCAAGGTTTCCAGCTCGGCGAATTTCAGCATCTGGCCGCCCTTGCCGCGGATGCCGGTTTTCAGCAGCTCGTCTCGCCAGGTGTGCTGGCGCGCCGATTCGCCCGAGCGGGCGATGCTGGCATCGGCTTCGGTGATCGTCTCGGCTTCATCCAGCCCCTTCACCGACGGGAACGGCACCGCCTCCACCGAAAACGGCCCGGTAATGCGCAGCTTGTTCTTCGACGCTTGCGGCTGGTCGTAGAGAATTTCCTGATCGGCATGCGCGGCAATGCTCAAGTCCATCTGCTTTTGCATCGCCTGCCGCGCGGCGTGGAAAGCGTCGAAAGCTGCGCGCGCCGCTTGCGGCCAAGCAACAAGGAAGCCGAACGGCACCTCCCATTCGCGCAGCTTCTGCTTTGTTGTCTTGTTCAGTTGCTCCAACGCCACTTCGATGGCCGGATGCATCCGCTCAAAAATCGTGTCGATGTCCGGATTGTTGGCGATGGATTTTAGCGTCACATGCGGCACGGTCTTGTAGATGAAGCCGCCCTTCAAGCCCTCGTGCGGATAGCGCAGTTCGAAGTAGTCGTAGCTCGCCGTCATCAGCCGCTGCTTGGCCAGCGTCACCGCCACGCGCGAGGTGTCACAGGTGATCCAGCGCCGACCCCACTTCTCGGCGACGAAGGCGGTGGTACCAGAACCGCAGGTCGGGTCCAGCACCAGGTCGCCGGGGTCGGTGGTCATGAGGAGGCAGCGTTCGATAACTCTCTCGTTCGTTTGAACAACGTAGATCAAACCGCTTGCACCCATTAAATCGGTCCAAATGTTTGCAATCGGTGCAACAGGAAAATCGTTCAGATACTTCTTGAATCGTAACTTCGATTCGGTAAACAGCACACGACCTGCTCGGCCTGTCCGGTAGATGCCTTCCTCGGTTGTGCTCCAATGGCGAGTAGACGATGGCTTGTACTCTTTCCCAAAAAGCCGAATCGGAAAGTGGAACGAATCGGCATAACCATTTGATTCAATGGATACCGACTGGAACGAGCCATCTTTATCCTTTAACCGATATTGCTCTTGTGCCGATTCGCTATCCGATTTCAGCAAGAACAGCTGGCGATATTTGAAAATGCTCTTCGACTTCGCATACCAAACAACGAAGTCACCGATGGTCGCCAAAGAATTTAGTCGCGCATCCGGACTACTCACGGCACCGGTCTTCCGTACGGTTATGACACTTACAAAATTTTCTACGCCGAAAATCTCATCGCAGATTTCCCGCACATGATGCAGATTCTCATCCGAAATCTGCACAAACACGCTGCCCGATTCGTGCAGCAGCTCTTTCGCCAAAAGCAGCCGGTCGCGCAGGTAAGTGAGATAGGAGTGGATGCCCAGCTCCCAGGTGTCGCGGAAGGCCTTGATCATTTCCGGCTCTTGCGTCAGGTCTTCGTCCTTGCGGTCCTTGACGTCGCGCTTGTTGGTGAAGGGCTGGAAGTTGGAGCCGTACTTGATGCCGTAGGGCGGGTCGAGGTAGATCGTCTGCACCTGACCGGCCATGCTTTCCTTTTGCAGCAGGGAGTTCATCACCAGCAGGCTGTCGCCTGAGACGAGACGGTTTGACCAGCCTTTTTCGTGTTTGTAGAAATCGACCGCATCGCGCAGGGGCAGGTTTTCGAAGGGGGCTTCGAACAGGCCGGGCTGGAACCCGATTGCCCGCGTCCCTGCGCCTTTACCGCTTGTGGAAGCGGGGTTCCTTAATTCCTTGCGCAGGGCGGAAAGAATCGACATCGGGTCGATGCGCTCGTGGACGTGCAGCGAAACCGTATCGACATCGAAACTGGTGCGCTCGGCCTTGCCGGTCCAGTTGAGATAGGGGGATTGCAGGCGTTTGAGCGTTACCAGCGCGGCGCGCATGGCGGCCTCGTCGCCGCTTTCCAGCGCGTCGTCGATGAGTTTTTCGGTTTGCGCCCTGCCGCTGTCGAATTGCAGCTCGGGGTCGATGTGCGGGTCGTAGGCCCAGGCGGTTTTGGGCTGCTCGGGGTCGGTTTCGGGCGTGACGACGCCGACGTCGGGGTTGTTCTTGCGCTTGTGGCCATGGCGGTAGGACAGGATGGCGGCCTCGTCCGGCTGCGCAGCTTTGCCTTTGCCCTTGTCGCGGGCTGCCGGTTTTTTGGCGGCTTTGGGCTTGAGCGGCAGTTCTTCCGGCTTTTGCGTGGGCTGCAATGCAAAACCACCGTCCTGATTATTCGGGTCCGGATTATTCTGGCCCTGATTATTCTGGCCCTGATGATTATTCTTGTCCGGCATGGCCGGGATCTCCCCTTGTTGCGTTATCAGCCGAATCTTCGCACAACACAGGCGCTTGCGCGCGGTTGCCAGTTTCAGCGCGGCCTATCAGACTACGGGCATGGAACAGTCCGGATTTTTTCTCGGCATCGACTTCGGCACATCGGGCGCACGCGGCTGCGTCATCGACGCCGAAGGTACGGTCGTTGCCGAGGACGCGCGCGACTTCGGCACGCTGCAGGACTACGAGCGCGCAGGCATCTGGCGCGAGGCGCTGTGGGATCTGGTCGCGGCGCTGCCGACCGCGATCCGCACCCTGCTGTCGGACATCGCGCTCGACGGCACTTCCGGCACGGTGCTCGCCTGCGACGAAGCGCTGGCGCCGCGCCACCCGCCGCTGCTGTACAACGACGACCGCGCGGCCGACGAAGCTGCGCTGATCGCCAGAACCGCCGTGCCAGGACATCCCGCCGCCGCGGCGACCTCGGGCCTGGCCAAGGTGCTGTGGCTGAAGAAGCGGCTCGGCCTCACCGGCGCGCGGCTCTACCTCAACCAGGCCGACTGGCTGTCGGGCCTGCTCACCGGCCGGGTGGGGATGACCGACTACCACAACGCCCTCAAGATGGGCCTCGATCTCGACGCGCTGAAATGGCCGGAATGGGTGAAATACCTGGCCGACGTCGACTACCTGCCGGCGCCGATCGCGCCCGGCGCCCGGCTCGCCACCGTGTCGCGCCCGCGCGCACGCTACCTCGGCATCAATCCCGGCTGCATGGTGCACGCCGGCACCACCGATTCGATCGCCGCATTTCTGGCGGCAGGCGTTGCCCAAAGCGGAGACGCCGTCACCTCGCTCGGCAGCACCCTGGTGCTGAAACTGCTGTCCGACACCCGGGTGGAATCGACCGAACACGGCATCTACAGCCACTGGTTCGGCGAGCGCTGGCTGGCGGGCGGCGCGTCCAACGCCGGCGGCGCGGTGCTGCGGCAGTTTTTCGACGACCGAACGCTGGCTGCGCTCAGCGAAAAGATCGATCCCACGGTCGCCAGCCCGCTCGACTACGTGCCGCTGCCGAAACCCGGCGAACGCTTCCCGGTCAACGACCCGCAGCTTTCACCGCGCCTCACCCCGCGCCCGGCCGACGACGCCGAATTCCTGCACGGCCTGCTGGAAAACCTCGCCCGCATCGAGGCGCGCGGCTACGGGCTGCTGGCCGGGCTGGGGGCCACGCCGCTGCGCCGGGTCGAGACCGCGGGCGGCGGCGCGCACAATCCGGCCTGGACGCGCATCCGTGAACGTTTATCGGGGGTGCCGGTTACGCGCGCAGTCCACACCGAAGCGGCCTACGGCGCAGCCCTGCTCGCACGCGACGGCGCACAAATCTTTGCTTCACGGCACGAAGAATTGAATTCGTTTCCAGACGGTCATGCACGTTGATTGCAGCCTGCACCGGATTAAAAGCCGCCTGAGATGCCTCGTTTTCTGGTCGATGCGCAAGCATCGCCGGCAGAAAGTCAGCTGATTTCGACAAACTCCAGCGTATTGGCATCCGGGTCCCGGCAGAACAACGCCGCCCGCCCCGATTGGCTGGCGGTGTAGCGCACCCCCGCCGCGTCGAGCCGGCTTTTCAGCGCGGCCATGTTTCGTACCGCCAGCGCGATGTGGCGGTCGCGGCCGCCGTGCTCCGGGCGCACCGAAGCGGCGTCGGGATTGGGCAACTGCATCAGGTGCAGCTGCTGCCCGTTGCCGAGTTCGTACCACTCGCCGGGGTAAGGCAGGTCGGGGCGGTGCGGGTAAAGCTTCAAGCCCAGCACCGCCTCATAGAAGGTCTTCGCGCGCGCCAGGTCGGAAACCAGCAGGCCGGCATGCAACAGGGCACCGATCTCAGACATGGCGTGCCTCTTTCAGTTGCTGGTCTTCCATGTGCCCGGAAAAAAGGCTGGCGGTGACGATCATGGCGGCGCCGATCCATTCCTGCACCCCCATGCGCTCGTCGGACAGGAAGTAGGCCGCGATGGCGGCCACCACCAGTTCGAACAGGAAGATGACGATGGCCTGGTTGGCCGGCACGCGCGCAAGGCCGTGCTGCACGGCGTAGGTCATGCTGCCGATGGCAAAGCCGATGCCGATCAGCAGCAGCCAGGTGCCGGTTGCGGCGGTCGCCATGAAATCGAGTTCGGCCGGTCTGAGCGCCAGGCCGATCAACGCCAGCACGGCTACGCCCGCCCACACCGACACCGACTTGGCGCCTTCGGCCACCCCATCCAGGTGCCGGCTGATGACGTTGCTCGCTGCGAACATCACTCCGGCCGACAGGCCCAGCCACTCGGCACGGTGGCCCGGCAGCGGCCATTCGCCGGGCTGCCACAGCATCACCAGCGCGCCGCCCGCCGCCAGCGCCATCACCGCCCAGCCGGCGCGGTTGAGCTTTTCATGCAATAAAAATCGTGCGAACAGCACCGTCCACAGGGGCGACAGGTAGAACAGCAGCAGCACGCGCACCACCTCGCCTTCGAGCACCGCCAGCACGTAAGCCAGATTGGTCCAGCCCGCCGCCAGCCCCAGCGCCGACAGCCACAGCCAGTGTCCGCGCGCAGCGCGCAGCGCGCGGACATGCAGCCAGCCCAGCAGCAGCAGCGGCGTCGCATAGGAGAAGAACCCCGACGCGATGCCGCCCACTCCGGCTTGGTCCAGCAGGCGATAGGGGTACCACACCAGCCCCCACAGCGTGGCCGCATAGACCAGACTGGCGATGGCAAGGGTGCGCTGCAAGGGAATCGACGGCATAGGGCTTTATAATGAAAGACGTAAATGAAACCTGTACTGCAATGAATCCGCGCCTCGAACTGCTCCACCCCTATCCGTTTCAAAAGCTGCGCGAACTGTTCGCCGGAGCGACGCCGAATCCCGACCTCGCACCGATCAATCTGTCGATCGGCGAACCCAAGCATCCGACACCGCAATTCATCAAGGACGCGCTGGTCGCCGGACTGGACGGGCTGGCGAATTATCCCATCACTCAGGGTTCGGATGCGCTGCGCGGCGCCATTGCGGCATGGGCGCAGCGGCGCTACGGCGTGAAACTCGATCCGGCGGCCGAAGTGCTGCCGGTCAACGGTTCGCGCGAGGCGCTGTTCGCGTTTGCCCAGGCCAGCGTCGATTCCAGCCGTCACGGTCGCCGCGTGGTGCTTTCGCCCAACCCTTTCTAACATATCTACGAAGGCGCGGCGCTGCTGGCCGGCGCCCGCCCCTTCTTCCTCAACACCCTGCCGGAAAACGACTTCGCCATGGACTGGTCGCGGGTGCCGGAAGATCTGTGGGAGCAGGTCAACCTGGTCAACGTCTGTTCGCCCGGCAACCCCACCGGCAAGGTGATGTCGCTGGACGACTGGAAGCAACTGTTCGAGCTGTCGGATCGGCATGGCTTCGTCGTCGCGGCCGACGAATGCTATTCGGAGATCTACTTCGAAGAGGGCAAGCCGCCGCTCGGCGCGCTCACCGCCGCCCAGCAGCTCGGCCGCGGCTTCAGGAACCTGATCGTGTTCAACTCGCTGTCCAAGCGCTCCAACGTGCCCGGCCTGCGCTCCGGCATGGTGGCGGGCGACGCCGGGCTGATGAAGTCATTCCTGCTCTACCGCACCTATCACGGCAGCGCGATGAGCCCGGCGGTACAGGCCGCCAGCGCCGCGGCCTGGAACGACGAGGCGCACGTGGTCGAGAACCGCCGCCAGTACGCCGAGAAATTCGCCGCTGTGATGCCTATGCTGAAAGGCGTGCTGCAATTCGACGCCCCCGACGCTGCCTTCTATCTGTGGGCGCGGGTGCCGGGCGGCGACGATGCCGCGTTCGCGCGCGAACTGTATGAAAAACAGCACGTCACCGTGCTGCCCGGCAGCTACCTCGCGCGCGACGCCGCCAACGTCAATCCGGGCAAGGGCTTCGTCCGCATCGCCCTGGTCGACAGCCTGCAGGCCTGCGTCGAAGCCGCCCGACGCGTGGCCAGCCACGTCGGCGAGACGGCGTAAGCCGCCCAATTCAATTTCCATCGCTTTAATTTCAACTTTCAACCACAGGAATCCACCATGCAAGACCTGCAGAACATCATCGAAGACGCTTTCGAACGCCGTGCCGACATCACCCCGCGCAATGCCGACGCCAAGCTCAAAGACGCCGTCATGTCGGTGATCGAGATGCTCGACCGCGGCCAGCTGCGCGTCGCCGAGCGCACCGAAGGCCAGAACTGGATCACCCACCAGTGGCTCAAGAAGGCGGTGCTGCTGTCGTTCCGCCTGGAAGACAATGCCTTCATCAAGGGCGGTTTCACCAATTATTTCGACAAGGTGCCGTCGAAGTTCGCCGACTACAACAGCCGCGACTTCCGCGAAGGCGGCTTCCGCGTGGTGCCGCC
>JAJPEP010000051.1 GCA_021166845.1 Thiobacillus sp. | reverse complement strand
GATGGAGATGCTGGTGGTGCCGGCGATGCCGCTGGTCACTTCCACCGGCACCACGGCGCCGTTTTCGGCGATGTCGGGCGCCTTGATGGTGATGTCCTTGCTGTCTGCCGGGTCGGCCACGCCGATGCCCTTGAGGGCGGCGCCGACGTTTTTGGCATCGAAAGCGGCCTTGTTCCAGGCGGCCATCGCCTGGGTCGGCTTCAGCACGCCGGCGACCACGGCAATCGCCACGGCGCCCGCGCCTGCGGCGCCTTTCAGTACGTTTCTACGAAGTGCGTTCATGGGCTATCTCCTGATTGAACTATGCAAAGGGTAATTTAGGGTAATTTAAAGACCGTACACGAAATCGGCCACTTTATCGATTTCCGCTTCCGTCAACACGCCGTGCTTGCCGAACGGAATCATCGAGGAGGAGGCGTTGAACGTGGTCGCGTCCCAGATCTGGGCGCGCATCCTGGCCTTGTCGGGGAAGCGCGCGCTCATGGCGATCAGCGGCGGGCCGTACTGACCGGGTGATTCGGCATCGGACAGGGTGGGCATGGCGTGGCAGGCCAGGCAGTTGCCTTTTCTCCGGTCGAACGCCAGATCTTTGCCGGTCACTTCCTTTTTGGGGGCGGCTGCTCCAGATGGGGTTGCCGTAGCCTGTGCCAGCACATTGCCCGACAGCATGATGGCGCCGATCGCACAGGCCGCTGCTACTTGATGCAACTTTCGCATAGTCATCCTCCTAATATTTTTACGTGGTGATGAAAGCGCTTGTCGCTTGGGGACGCCATGCGCGAACGCTATCCAGTGATGGATGTAACGAAGCATAGTGGAATTGGTTTTTATGACGCAAGGCCATGCGCCGTTTTTTACGTCTAAAACGCAGGGTAAATTCCTACCAGCCTTTCCCTGTATGGGGTGCGCGCCCGCAGGCTAGCTCTTGCGCTGCGATTTTTCGACGTCCTGCCATTCGCGTCGCCGCGATTCGGCCGCCGATATTTCGTGGAAGCTGCCGTCGCCCGCCTTGATGCCGAGACTGATCTGCTCGATGGCGGCAATCAGATTTCCGCTCAATGCGTCGGCTTCTGCCTGGGCGCGATGGCTGAGCAGGCGATGTCCCAGTTGGGCATGGGTCTGGGCGGCCAGCCGCCATAGGCGGCGGTCGAGCGGATACAGCGCAAGTTGTTTGTCGACCTGTGTCAGAGCATCGTTGCTGCGACCGGCTGACAGCAGCGCGCCGATATGGCCGTATTGCAAGGGGCGGTAGCCGGGATGGGCCTCGCTGCCTGCCTGGTAGCGCTGCAGGGCGAGCCCGTGATGGCCTGCGTCCAGCGCACCGCGGGCGGCCAGTTGCTGAATCATGGGGTGGACCGGCTTGCCGGACAGCAGCTTTTGCACCTCGGTCTCGGCCTCCTTGAACTGGCGCGCCCGCACCAGCGCGGTAGCAAGGCCATAGCGCGCGGCAGTTTCGTTGCTGTAGCGCTTTTCCTTCAAAACATTACGTGCGGCGCGCACGGCGTCGGCCGGGCTGTCTTCCTGCGCGCGCAGGCGGGCACGCACTAGCTGGAAATCCAGGCTGTCCTCCACCTGCTGATACGGCGCATCCTCGCTGCGCGCCTGCATGTCGGCGATGCGGTCGCTGGTGAGCGGGTGGGTGCGCAGATAGGCCGGGGCGCTGCTGTCGTAGAACCGGTTGGCGCGCTGCAGGCGGCTGAAAAATCCGCTCATGCCGCGCGGGTCGTAGCCGCCGCGAGTCAGCATCTCGTAGCCCAGGCGATCGGCCTCGCGCTCGTAGTCGCGTCTGTAGTAGAGCTGGGTCTGGATCGAATACTCCTGGGTGGAGGCAATCGCCGCGATGGCGACATTGGGATTGGAGCGCGCGGCCAGCAGCGCCAGCGCCAGCGCGGCCATGGTCGGCCAGTAGCTCTGGCTTTGCGAGGCGACCATGCGCGCGATGTGGTCCTGGGTGACGTGGGCGATTTCGTGGGCCACCACGCTCGCCAGCTCGGACTCGCCTTGTGCGGCAAGCAGCAGACCGGTGTGCACGCCGATGTTGCCGCCCGGCATGGCGAAGGCGTTGATGCTGGGGTCGTTGACGACGAAGAAATTGAATTCGCGCTGGTTGCGCGTGCTGACCGAGACCAGCTTGTAGCCGAGCTGGTTGAGATAGGTTTCGATTTCAGGGTCGTCCAGATAGCGCGGGTCGGCATAGACGTCGCGCATGATGGCCCGTCCCATCGCCTGTTCTTCCTGGTCGGAAAAGTATTGCCGCGACACCTCGCCCAGATCGGGCAGGTCGGCGGCCATCACCGGCTGGATGGCCAAAGCGAGTGCGAGCAGGGTGCGCAGCATCAGCGGATAAGTGTGGTGGCGAGTAACAGCATTTGGTTTAGGATTCGGAAATTCTCAACAAGGTTCCCAACATGAGCGAATTCACCCACTTTGATGAACGCGGCCGTGCGGTCATGGTCGACGTGGCCGGCAAGGACGATACCCGGCGCGTTGCCGTGGCGATGGGCAGCATCAGCATGTTGCCCGATACTCTGACGCGCATTCTCGGTGGTCAGGCAGCCAAGGGGGATGTGCTGGGAATCGCGCGCATTGCCGCGATCCAGGCGACCAAGCGCACCGCAGAGCTGATTCCGCTGTGCCACCCGATTGCGCTGACGAAGGTGGGCGTGGAATTCAGCCATGATGCGTCCGAATCGTCGGTCACCTGCACCGTGACCGCCGAGACCGTCGGCAAGACCGGCGTGGAAATGGAAGCCTTGACCGGCGTCAGTGTGGCGCTGCTGACGATCTACGACATGTGCAAGGCGGTCGATCGCGGCATGGTGATGTCCGGCATCCGGCTGCTGGAAAAGCAGGGTGGACGCTCCGGCCACTGGCGCCTGAATCCCTAGAAACGTTTGGCCACATGGCGAAGTGACGCCAGTCTGGCCGCATAACCCTTGGAAATATAAGGCTTATTGCCGGGCTGGCTTATGGGGGTATCAGCCATTTTTCTTGCCATGCGGGCGGCTTGAAGTACGAAATAACGCTATATTCGCATTCATTAATATATGGCTGTTCCGCAGCGGGCGATGCGCTGGCGCTGCAGGCAGTCATTCAAGTATCCGGGTAGAAAAATGCGGTCTCCTCGCGGAGCCGCCGCGGATCGTTTTGAATTAGAGGCCGCATGAACGCCAAGATCAGACTCGAAAATCACGACGCGCAGGAAATCAAGTACAGCACCTGTTATATGTGCGCGTGCCGTTGCGGCATCAAGGTGACGCTGGAGGACAACAAGGTCCGCTTCATCCAGGGCAACCGCAACCATCCCACCAACCAGGGGGTGCTGTGCGCCAAGGGCTCGGCGGGGATCATGAAGCAGTATTCCACCGCCAAGCTGACCCAGCCGCTGATGCGCAAGCCGGGTACCGAGCGTGGCGAGGGAATTTATGAGCCGATTTCCTGGGATCAGGCGCTCGATCTCCTGACCGCGCGGCTGGGGGATATCCGGGCCACCGACCCTTCCAAGCTGGGGTTTTTTACCGGGCGCGACCAGATGCAAGCGCTGACCGGCCTGTGGGCGCAGCAGTTCGGCACCCCAAACTGGTCGGCGCATGGCGGTTTCTGTTCGGTCAACATGGCGGCGGCCGGCCTGTATTCCATCGGCTTCTCGTTCTGGGAGTTCGGCGCGCCCGACTGGGATTACGCCAAGTATTTCCTGATGTGGGGCGTGGCGGAAGACCACTCGTCCAACCCGATCAAGATCGGCCTGGAAAAGCTGAAGCGCCGCGGCGGCAAGTTCGTCACTATCAACCCGGTGCGCACCGGCTACTCGGCGATTGCCGACGAGTGGCTGTCGATCAAGCCGGGCATGGACGGCCTGCTCGCCATGTCGATGGTGCACGTGCTGCTGAAGCATGAGCAGTTCGACTACGAATTCCTGGTGCGCTACACCAACGCCTCCTGGCTGGTGGTGCAGGCGCCGGGGCAGAAGGGCGACGGTCTGTTCCTGCGCGATGAAAACGACCAGCCGCTGATCTGGGATATCGAGAGGGAAGCCTTCAGGAACGGCATCGACGGCGACATCGCCCCGGCGCTGTTCGGCGAATTCGTGGCGCCCGACGGCCGCCGCGTCAAAACCGTGATGTCGCTGATGGTCGAGCGCTATCTCGACGAGCGCTACGCCCCCGAAAACGTCGCGCTGGAATGCGGCCTGCCGGCCGAGACCATCGAGCGCATCGCGCTGGAAATGGCGCACGTCGCGTTCAAGGAAACCGTCGAATTGCCGATCGAATGGACCGACGTGTGGGGCCGCAAGCACGACAAGGTGGTGGGCCGTCCGGTGGCGATGTATGCGATGCGTGGCATCGCGGCGCACTCCAACGGCTTCCATTCCTGCCGCGCGATCCACATGATCCAGATGCTGCTGGGCGCGCTCGACGCGCCGGGCAACTTCCGCGCCCGCGCGCCGTATCCGAAGCCGATTCCGCCGCACCAGCTGCCGGAAAACAACATCGACATCATCAACGCGCCGAACACGCCGCTGTCGCGCCCGCCGCTCGGTTTCCCGACGCGCCCGGAAGACCTGGTGATCGACGAGTTCGGCAACCCGCTGCGCATCGACAAGGCGTATTCGTGGGAAGTGCCGATCGCTTCGCACGGCCTGATGCATATGGTGATCACCAATGCGACCAACCACGACCCGTACGCGCTCGACACGCTGATCCTGTTCATGTCCAACATGGCGTGGAACTCGACCATGAACACGGCCAACGTGCAGGGCATGCTGCGCGCCAAGGACCCGGAGAACTTCGGCGAACACAAGATTCCGTTCCTGGTGGTGATCGACGCTTTCCATTCGGAGATGAGCAACTTCGCCGACCTGATCCTGCCGGACACCACCTACCTCGAACGCCACGACACCATCTCGCTGCTCGACCGCCCGATCTCCGAGCCCGATGCGGCGGCCGACGCCATCCGCTATCCGCTGGTCAAGCCAGACCGCGACGTGCGGCCGTGGCAGGAAGTCATGGTCGAACTGGCGGGACGCCTGAAATTCCCGGCTTTCACCAAGCCGGATGGCACGCGCAAGTTCAAGGACTACCCTGATTTCATCGTCAACTACGAGCGTTCGCCGGGCGTGGGCTTTCTTGCCGGCTGGCGCGGCAAGGACGGCGACAAGTCGCTGAAGGGCGAGCCCAATCCCAGGCAGTGGGAAAAGTACATCGAGAACCAGAGCTTCTTCGCCCACCACTGGCCCGACAACCAGAAGTACATGCGCTTCGCCAACAAGGAGTACCTCGACGTGGCGGCAGACGTCGGCTTCATCGGCAAGGCCGAGCCTATCATCATGCAGCTCTATTCCGAGCCGCTGCAGAAATTCCGCCTGGCGGGGCAGGGCCTGTACGACGGCCCGCAGCCCAACAACCCGGTCGACCGCGAACGCCTGGTGAAGTATTTCGACCCGCTGCCGATGTGGTACGAGCCGCTGGAGCAGCAGCGCGTCGACAAGGACGAATACCCGTTCTTCGCGCTGACCCAGCGTCCGATGTTCATGTACCACTCATGGGATTCGCAGAACGTGTGGCTGCGCCAGATCATGGCGCAGAACTACATGTACATGAATGCGCGGCGCGCGGCCGAAATGGGCATCAAGGACTTCGACTGGATCTGGGTCGCGTCGCACAACGGCAAGATCCGCTGCCAGGCCAAGACCATGGAAGGCACCCAGGAGGACACCGTCTGGACCTGGAACGCCATCGGCAAACAGAAGGGCGCCTGGGGCCTGAAGGAAGACGCGTCGGAAGCGACCAAGGGATTCCTGCTCAACCACCTGATCTCGGAGCTGCTGCCGGAAAAGGCCGGCGAGCGCCGCGTCACCAACTCCGATCCGGTGACCGGACAGGCGGCGTGGTTCGACCTGCGCGTGAAGATATGGAAGGCCGCGCCGGGCGAGACCGGCTCATGGCCGCAGTTCGATGCGCTGAAGAAACTGCCGGGCGACAACTACGATCGTCCCGAGGTGCTGCGCTACGACGCGCGCAGCCACGAAAAGAACTGAGCGTCATCTGTATGAATAAAGCGAGCACAGAATGAGACTTGGACTGGTCATCGACCTCGACGTGTGCGTGGGCTGTCATGCCTGCGCCATCGCCTGCAAGGAATGGAACGCCTCCGGCACCATCGGCCCGCTGTCCGACTACCAGCCCTACAGCGCCGAACCGTCCGGCGTATGGTTCAACCGGATCCGTCATTTTGAAATGGACGTGTATCCGAA
>JAJPEP010000006.1 GCA_021166845.1 Thiobacillus sp. | reverse complement strand
TAGGTGGGCGGAGCACCGACGCCGCCGACGGTACCGGGGTTGATCAGCCAGGTCTGGCCGCCCTTGACGGTGGCCACCTGCGCGATGCTGGATTTGTGGTCGTGGCCGCAGCAGACCAGATCGTAGTCGCCGGTACAGGCGAGCGCGTGCGCATAGTGCGGGTAATGCACCAGGAACAGGTTGCGGTCGGCCAGGGTGAAGGATGCGTCCTGGCCGTGGTAGCGGATCACGCTGTTGGGCTCGGCGGCGAGCCGGCTCATGTTGTAGAGGTCGCCGGTGTTGTTGCCGCGGATGACGTGCACCGGCAGCTCGTATTTCTGCAGCACTCGCAGCGTGGTCGGCGCGACCACGTCGCCGCAGTGCAGCACCGCTTCCGCCCCGTGCGCCCTGGCGTGCTCGACCGCCGCGCCCAGGAGGCGCCGGTTGTCGTGGGAATCGGAGAGGATGCAGATTTTCATTTGGTTTTATTGAGGGGTCAGGGGTCAGGATCCAGGGGTCAGGGGTGGAGCGGCCTGCGGCCGCGCGCATTCGATAAATCGCGTAAGCACCCTCCCCTGAATCCTGATCCCTGAATCCTGCCCCCTGCTGTCAGAACGCCGGCTTGTCCGCCGCATTGCGATAACGCTCCACGCCGGCCAGGATTTCTGCGCGGGCATCGTCGACGCCGGCCCAGCCTTCGACCTTGACCCACTTTCCTTCTTCGAGATCCTTGTAGTGCTCGAAGAAATGGGAAATCTGCGCCAGCAAGAGGGCTTGCAGGTCTTCTGGGCGGCTCACGCCCCGGTAGAGGCCGCACAATTTGTCGACCGGCACGGCCAGCAGCTTGCCGTCCACCCCGGCCTCGTCGGTCATCTTCAGCATGCCGATGGGACGGCAGCGCACCACCACGCCGGTGATCAGCGGAATCGGCGTGATCACCAGCACGTCGACCGGGTCGCCGTCTTCCGACAGGGTGTGCGGGATGTAGCCGTAGTTGCAGGGGTAATGCATGGCGGTCGACATGAAGCGGTCGACGAACATCGCGCCGGATTCCTTGTCCACTTCATACTTGATCGGTTCGCCGTGGGCGGGGATTTCGATAATGACGTTGAAATCGTCGGGCAGGTTACGGCCGGAACTGACTTTGTTAAGGCTCATGGGTGTCACACAAACGAGGAAAGGCGAGCATTATACCCGCCCCCCCACCGTGCTTCGCTCGCCCGCGATTAATCCTATAATCCTGCCATTTGCATGACGTTCTTCTCTTCCACCTTCCCGCCTTCCAGCCTTCCGCGCAACGCGTCCGGGCTGGCTGGCGCGGCCGATGCCCTGTACCTGGCCGAGTTGGCGCGCCGCGCCGCGCCGCTGGCGGTGGTGTGCGCGAGCGCGTGGGACGCCAACCGCCTGACCGAGGAACTGCGCTGGTTCGACCCCGACCTGCGGGTATGCGCTTTCCCCGACTGGGAAACCTTGCCCTACGACAGCTTTTCGCCGCACCCCGACCTGATTTCCGAGCGGCTGGCGACGCTGTACCAGATTTCGCGCGGAGAATTCGACATCGCGGTGGTGGCGCTCCCCACCGCGCTGTACCGGTTGACGCCGCCGGCGTTCCTGGCGGCGCACACGTTTTTCCTCAAGCAGAAGGACATCCTCGACGAAGCGGCCTTCCGCGCGCAGATGGCGCTGGGCGGCTACACGAACGTCAACCAGGTCTACTCGCCGGGCGAGTTTTCGGTCCGTGGCGGCCTGATCGACCTGTTCCCCATGGGCAGCGCCCTGCCCTACCGCATCGACCTGTTCGACAACGAAATCGAGACGCTGCGCGCGTTCGACGTCGACACCCAGCGCAGCATCTATCCGGTGAACGAGGTGCGGCTCCTGCCCGCGCGCGAGTTCCCGCTCGACGAGGCCGGCATCACCCGCTTCCGGCAGAGTTTCCGCGAGCGCTTCGAGGGCGACCCCTCGAAATCCAAGCTGTACAAGGATGTCAGCAACGGCCTCGCGCCAGCCGGCATCGAGTACTACCTGCCGCTGTTTTTCGAGGAAACGGCGACGTTGTTCGACTACCTTCCCGCGCAGACAAGATTCGTCAGCCACGGCGCGCTAGACCCCGCCGGCCAGACGTTCTGGACCGACGCGCAAAGCCGCTTCCGCCTGCTGTCGGGCGACAAGGATCGCCCGCTGTTGCCGCCCGCCGAGCTGTTTTTGCCGACCGACGCCTTTTTCAGCTTGGCCAAGGCCTATGACCGACTGGACGTGGAACAGACCGGCAGCGGGCTGGCCCGTCCCGTTCCGCCCATTTCAGTGGACCGCCGCGAAGCGCACCCGGTCGCCAAGCTGCGGGACTTCATCGATAGTTTTCAGGGCAAGGTGCTGATCGTCGCGCCGTCTGCCGGACGGCGTGAAACCCTGCACGAATACCTCGCCGAGCACGGCCTTCACGCCACGCTGTGCGAGGGCTGGGCCGACTGTCTGCCACGCGCCGAGCGCATCCTGCTGACTCACGGCCCGCTCGCCGAGGGCTTCGTCACGGCGGACGGCATGCTTGCCGTCATCACCGAAACCGAGCTCTACGCCATCCCGCCGAAAACCCGGCGCGCGCGCGAGGCCCGCGCCACGCAGATCGACAACCTGCTGCGCGATCTGTCGGAACTCAAGCCCGGCGACCCGGTGGTGCATGCGCAATATGGTGTCGGCCAGTACCTCGGTCTCATCAACATGGACCTCGGCGACGGCGACACCGAGTTCCTGCAGCTCGAATACGCCAAGAGCGACAAGCTCTACGTGCCGGTCGCCAACCTGCACCTGATTTCGCGCTATTCCGGCGCTGGCGAGGGCGCGGCGCCGCTGCACAGGCTCGGCACCGACCAGTGGGAGAAGGCGCGCCGGCGCGCCATGCAGGCGGCGCGCGACACCGCCGCCGAGCTCCTCAACCTGTACGCCCTGCGCGCGGCGCGCGAGGGCCACGCGTTCAAGTTCTCACTGCACGACTATGAGGCCTTCGCCGAAGGCTTCGGCTACGAGGAAACCCCCGATCAGGCCGCCACCATCGCCGCGGTGATGGCCGACATGCAGTCGGGCAAGCCGATGGACCGGCTGGTGTGCGGCGACGTCGGCTTCGGCAAGACCGAGGTCGCGCTGCGCGCCGCCTTCATGGCGGTGATGGGCGGCTACCAGGTGGCAGTGCTGGTGCCGACCACCTTGCTCGCCGAGCAGCACTTCCAGAGTTTCTCCGACCGCTTCTCGGCCTGGCCGGTGAAGCTCGCCGAGCTGTCGCGCTTTCGCAGCCCCAAGGAGCAGGCCGAAGCGCTGCAGGCGCTGGCGGACGGCAAGCTCGACATCGTCATCGGCACCCACCGGCTGATCCAGAAGGACGTCAAGTTCGCCCGCCTCGGTCTAGTGATCATGGACGAGGAACACCGTTTCGGGGTGCGCCAGAAGGAACAGCTGAAGGCGCTGCGCGCCGAAGTCGACGTGCTGACGCTCACCGCGACGCCGATCCCGCGAACGCTGGCGATGTCGCTCGAGGGCATCCGCGATTTTTCGGTGATTGCCACCGCACCGCAGAAGCGGCTGGCGGTGAAAACCTTCGTCCAGTCGTTTTCCAACGGGCTGATCCGCGAGGCGGTGCTGCGCGAACTGAAGCGCGGCGGCCAGGTATATTTCCTGCATAACGAGGTCAGCACCATCGAAGCCATGCGCGAGCGGCTGGAAAAGCTGCTGCCGGAAGCGCGCATCCGCGTCGGCCACGGGCAGCAGAGCGAGCGCGAGCTGGAACAGGTGATGCGCGACTTCTACCAGCAGCGCTATGACGTGCTGCTGTGCACCACCATCATCGAGACCGGCATCGACGTTCCCACCGCCAATACCATCCTGATCAACCGCGCCGACAAGTTCGGGCTGTCGCAGCTGCACCAGCTGCGCGGCCGGGTCGGGCGCTCGCACCATCAGGCCTTCGCCTACCTGCTGGTGGACGAGGATCGCACCCTCACGCCGCAGGCGAAAAAGCGCCTGGAAGCGATTCAGATGATGGAGGAACTGGGCGCGGGCTTCCATCTCGCCATGCACGACCTGGAAATCCGCGGCGCCGGCGAGGTGCTGGGCGAAAAGCAGAGCGGCGAGATACTCGAAGTCGGCTTCTCGCTCTACAACGACATGCTCGCGGGGGCGGTGGCGAGCCTGAAAGCCGGCAAGGAACCCGACGTGAGTCAGCCGCTCGGGGTGGTGTC
Organism: Thiobacillus sp.; assembly: GCA_021166845.1. Taxonomy (GTDB): domain Bacteria; phylum Pseudomonadota; class Gammaproteobacteria; order Burkholderiales; family Thiobacillaceae; genus Thiobacillus. The sequence continues at coordinate 11,919 of JAJPEP010000006.1, read as the reverse complement.
CGAAATCAACCTGCACCTGCCCGCGCTGCTGCCGGTGGACTATTGCCCCGACGTGCACGAGCGACTGGTGTTGTACAAGCGGCTGGCGAGCTGCCACACCCCGGACGAGCTGACGCAGATGCAGGAGGAACTGGTCGACCGCTTCGGCGAGCTGCCCGATACGGCGCGCGCCCTGCTGGCGGTGCACCGCCTGCGCATGTCGACCCGCGCCTACGGCATTCTCCGGCTGGACGTGTCCGGCGAGGGCATGAGCGTGCAATTCGTCCCCAACCCGCCCATCGATCCGGGTAAAATTATCCAGCTGATCCAGGGCAAGGCCGGATACCGGCTCGCCGGTCCCGACCGGCTGAAACTGACCACGCCCCTGCCCGATGTCGCCCGGCGCGTCGGTGCGGTGAACGCCTTCCTGGCCGCGTTGGGCCAACCCCTGGGCGAACCTCTTATTTCCGCGAAATAAATAATCTTATGAACCTGATCCAGCCTTTCGCCGCCCTCCGCCCCGCATCGGGACGCGCCAACGATGTCGTCGCGCCGCCTTACGACGTGCTGTCGACCGAGGAAGCGCGGGAACGCGCCAGCGGCCGCCCGTGGAGTTTTTTGCATATTTCCAAGCCGGAAATCGACCTTCCCGCCGACACCAATCCCTACGCGCCCGAGGTCTACGCCAAGGGCGCCGAGAACCTGCGGGCCATGATCCAGGCCGGCGTGCTGACGCGCGACCCCGCGCCCTGCTACTACGCCTACCGCATCGTGATGGGCAGCCACACGCAGACCGGTATCGTCGCCGCCGCCTCGGTGGCGGATTACGACACCAACCGCATCCGCAAGCACGAATTCACCCGCCCCGACAAGGAAGACGACCGCGTGCGCCAGATCGACGCGCTCAACGCCCAGACCGGGCCGGTGCTGCTGGCCTATCCCGCCGCGCCCGAGGTCGATGCCATCCTGGCCGAGGCGTCGGTGGGCACTCCGGACTCGGATGCCGAGCTCGACGGCGTGCGCCACACCCTGTGGGTGATCCGCGACCCCGCGATCCAGGCACGCATCACCGCCGCGTTCAACGCCATGCCCGCGCTCTACATCGCCGACGGCCACCACCGCTCGGCATCCGCTTCGCGCATCGCTGCCGCACGCCGTGCCGCCAATCCCGGGCACACCGGCGGCGAACCCTACAACTTCTTCCTGTCGGTTGTTTTTCCCGCGCACCAGATGCGAATCATGGACTACAACCGGGTCATCGCCGACCTCAACGGGCTCTCCGCGCAGGCTTTCCTCGAACGCGTGAGCGTCGCCTTCGGCGTCGAACCTGCCGCCAGCGCGGTCAAATCCGAGCGTCCGGGCGTATTCGGCATGTATCTCGGCGGCAAATGGTACCGCCTGAGCATCCGCCACGAGCTGATCCCGGCCGATCCTGTGGGACGCCTGGATGTGAGCCTGCTGCAGAACAACCTGATCGCGCCCATCCTCGGCATTGCCGACCCGCGGCGCGACAAACGCATCGATTTCGTAGGCGGCATCCGCGGCTTGCCCGAGCTTGAAAAACGGGTGAACAGCGGGGAAATGGCGCTGGCTTTCGCGCTCCACCCCACCCGCATGGAAGACCTCATGGCGGTGGCCGATGCCAATGAGGTCATGCCGCCCAAGTCCACCTGGTTCGAGCCCAAACTGGCGGATGGGCTGGCGTCGCATATGCTGGTGTAAATCGGCGCTAAGGTTTTCCGGATGGATGCCGTATTCCATCTAATGAGCAATCTCCGGAAAACTGGCCAACAGGTATCACGCCCGTGAAAATCGACAAACGCATCACCCCGCCCGCCGCTGCCAAAACTTCTGCCACCAAGGGCAAGGGGGGGGGCAAGACGTCCGCCCCCACGGCGGGCGTCGGCGATTCGCTGACGCTGACCGAATCGAGCACCCGCGTCCGTTCGCTGGAAGCCCAACTGGCCGCGGTCGATGTCACCGACATCGGCAAGGTCGAAGCGGTCAAGGCAGCCCTTGCCGACGGCTCCTTCACCGTCGACGCCGAAGTGGTGGCCGACCGCCTGATCGACCACACCAAGGAAGCCCTGCGCAAGCGTCCGCGCAAGAAGTAATCCCGGCCACATCGACAAGCCCGCGACTGCATGCCGCGGGCTTTTGTTTTTCAACTGGAATAAAATCAGGCTTCGAATGTTCTTTCGGAGTTCAGCATGAGTGAAATTATTTTATCCGTGACCGGCATGACCTGCGGCGGCTGTGTCAACAGCGTGCAGAAGGTGCTGGCGGCCTTGCCGGGCGTGCAGCGCGTCGAGGTCTCGCTCACGCCCGGTCAGGCGCGCGTGGTGGTCGAGCCCGCCCGGATTGACCGCGCCGCGCTGGTGCAGGCTGTCATCGATGCGGGATTCGGCGTAGGCGACTGACCCGCCTGCCGGCTTCCGTACTCAGGATTTCCCGCACAGGCTTTCCAGCAACTCGGGGCAGTGCACCCAGTTGCCCTGCACATAATCCACCCCGATTTCGCGCAATACGGCCAGCGTCTGCTCCGACTCGACATATTCGGCCACGGTCTTCAATCCCATCTGGTGGCCGATGCGGTGAACCGCCTCGACCATGGAGCGGTCGATGGGATTGGTCGTGATGTCGCGGACAAACGCGCCGTCGATCTTGAGGAAATCCACTTTCAGGTTCTTCAGATAGGTGAAGGACGACAGGCCGCTGCCGAAATCGTCGAGCGCGAAGCTGCAGCCAAACTCACGCATGGCGTCGATGAATTCGTTGACGACGGCGAGATTGCCGATGGCTGCGGTTTCGGTAATTTCAAAGCACAAGTTAGGCCCCAGCGCGGGATTTTCCTGCAGGCATTCAAGCAACATGCGGCGAAATTCCGGATCCTTCAGCGACGCGCCCGACAGGTTGATCGCAAACAGGCAATGCTGCTCGCGCTTGGCCGCCAGATACCGCTGGCACACGCGCAGCGTTTCCTCGATCACCCAGCTGTCGAGGGCGGGCATGATGGAATAACGCTCGGCCGCGGGTATAAAAGCCATCGGCAGGATTTCGCTGCCGTCGTCGTCAATCATCCGCAACAGCAACTCGACATGGCAGGGCGGCTCCCCCGCACTATCGGTGCGGCGGATTTCCTGCCACGACAGGCGCAGGCGATCTTCCTCCAGCGCCCCCTGAATGCGCGTCACCCACCGCATTTCGCCGCGATGGCGCACCAGGTCGTGGCCGCTGCTTTCATAAACATGAATCTGGTTGCGCCCGCGGTCCTTTGCCACATAGCACGCGGCATCCGCCGCCGACAGCAGGCTTGCGGCGGTGCCGCTGTCGCGGTTGATCGCCACCATGCCAGCGCTCATACCGACGGCGAAAATGCGGTCGCCCCATTTGAAGCGGAAGCGCTGCACTTCGGCGCGAAACGTATCCGCCACTTCAAGCGCATCGGGAATGCTGCAATTTTCCAGCAGCAGGGCGAATTCATCGCCGCCCAGGCGCGCCAGGGTGTCGCGTTCGCGCAGATTGCCTTTCAGCAGCAGCGCCAACTGGCGCAGCAGTTCGTCGCCCGCCGCATGACCGCAGGAATCGTTAATCACCTTGAATTGATCGAGGTCCATGTAGCACAGCGCATGCTCCCGGTTCTGCTGCAGGGCCGACAGCAGCGTGCGCTCCAGCCGCTGCTCGAACTCGCGACGGTTGATCAGCCCCGTCAGCGCATCGTGGCTGGCCTGATAAACCAGGCGCGCGGTGGCCTGGTCGATCTTTTCCTGCATCTCATCCTGCATCGCCTGCAAATGAGCCGCCATGTGATTGATGCCGCGCTGCAGCGAGCCCAGCTCGGCCCGTCCGGCCTGCTCGACCCGCTCGTCCAGGTGTCCCTCGCCGATGCGGCCGACCGTGTGGGTCAAGGCCAGAATCGGCCTGGTGATCTGGCGTCCGATGCGCCAGGCGAGATAGAGACTCACGCCCAGTCCAGCCAGCAGAACCGCCAGGCTGCGCAGAATGGCCTCACGCTGGCTCTTGAACGTGGCGCTGCGCGAAACGTCCAGGCCCACCCACCCCAGCAGTCGGGTCTGCGTGCCCGGCTGTGCGGCGCGCTCGTCCACCAGGTTGAAATCGTCCACCATCACCTCGGTACGGGTGATCGGCGCGTAGTACACCAGCCGGTCCGTGTATTCGATCTGATGGATGCGCCCGGCGGGCAGCCCGCCCTGGGCGGGTTCCGTCCAGGCGCCCATACCGACTTGCGACAGCGCCTGGCCGTTATCGGCAAATACCGCCACCCCCCGGACGTCAGGCTCGATCGCCACTTTTTCGAGCAGGGTCTGCAATACTTCGATATTGCCTGCGGCGACGCCATATTCCGCTGCCGGCGCGAGCTGGCGGGCAATGGCCACGGCACGGTCGCGCAGCGACTGATCGAGATCGTCGATTTTCCCGGCGATGAGCTGGAACAGCAGCAGCACGCCGATGATGGCCATCGGCACCACGGCCAGGACGATGACACGCCCGCGTATCCCCACTGAAGTCACCATCAATATCCCCCACCCAAACGTTTTTCCAGCTCGACTTCCGGCGGCAAAGTGAAGCCGAGCGAGCGCGCCACCTGTTCGTTGATTGAAATGCTGAAATAAGTGGGGTGCGCGGGCGGCGGCAAATTCACCGGTACGCCCTGAATGGCGCCCTTCACCCATTCGGCGGTCTGTCGACCGATTTGCGCAGGACTGGAATGCAGCGACAACAGCGCACCCGCCCGCGTCAACGAACGCGAGTAGCCCAGAACCGGGACACGGTAACGATAGGAAGTCAGAAAAATGCTTTGTGCGGTGTTGCGATTGAATATCAGCGGATCGGGCACCGCCAGCAGCAATTCAGCATCCGACAACACGTTTTCGAGGGCCGTGATCAGCCGCTCCTCGCCGGACAGCGTGACATGCACCAGACTGAGCCGCTGTGCCTGCAAGGCTTCGTCCATCTCGCCCACCAGCCCGATTTGCTCGGCGCTCACCAGCATTCCCACGCGCCGCGCCTCGGGGAAAGCCTGGCGAATCAGCCGCACCTGACGCTCGAAGGGCTGATCGAGATAGATTGCCGAGGCGCCCCGGCCGCCGCCGTCGCTCAGGCGGGTACGCCCGGTTTTGACGTACCATGCGCGCGGCACCAGCACCGCCAGTACCGGCGGCCGAACCGGCAACGCGGCCAGCGACTCCGCCGCGCGCACCCCCACTGCAACGACCAGGCGCGACTCATTCAACGAGGCCGCATTCAATTTCTCGGCGTGCACCCGGGTGACCTCATGGGAGGTGTCGTCAAGATAGGCGCGGATGACCTGATAGACCTCCTGATAAGGCGCCGAATCGTCGCTCAATATCACCGTCACCCGCGCAGCGACGGCCTGTGCCGACACCAGGAGCAGACAGGCGCAAGCCAGCCCCAGCCGCGCGATACGCTGGAGCGCGGTCCGTCTGCGCGACAACCCATCCGTCAACGCCCCTCCTGCTCCATGCTCCACAGGCAGGCGCCCTTGCTTTCCTGGGCGATGGCCCCGAGCAGGCTGGCATGCGCGACCAGTTCGTCAGCCGACGCCTGCAACAGTACGGCCTTGGGGCGCGCGCGCGCGGCCACCCGATCGGCCTGCGCGCTGCGCGCCTCCAGCCCGATCGACAGGCTTTCCTGCCCGCGCGTCAGCGCCAGGTACACCGCCGCCAGAAGTTCGCAGTCCACCAATGCGCCGTGCAGCGTACGCGCCGCGTTGTCCACGCCATAGTGTTTACACAGCGCATCCAGATTGTTGCGCTGGCCTGGGCGCAGCGCCTTGGCCATCGCCAGGGTGTCGGTCACGCCGTCGCACCAGTTGGGCAGCGGCGCCATGTCAAGCAGACGCAGTTCCATGTTGAGAAAGCCGACGTCGAATGGCGCATTGTGTATGACGAGTTCGGCGCCCCGAATGAAGTCGACGAATTCGTGCGCGATGTCGGCGAAACGTGGCTTGTCCTGCAGGAATTCCGGGGTGATGCCGTGCACCTGCATCGCCCCGGCGTCGATGTCGCGATCCGGATTCACGTAACGATGCAGGTGGTTGCCGGTGAGCCGCCGGTTGACCATTTCCACCGCCGCCACTTCGATGATGCGATGCCCTTGTTTCGGGTCAAGGCCGGTCGTTTCGGTATCGAGAATGATTTGTCGCATGTTAGGGCTGTTGCGCCTGCAGCACGCCCTGATTGGCCAGTTCGTCGGCACGCTCGTTTTCCGGGTGGCCATTGTGGCCGCGCACCCATTTCCATTCGATGCGGTGCAACTGGCTCAAGGCATCCAGTTGCAGCCACAGGTCCTGGTTTTTTACCGGTTTGCCGTCGGCGGTGCGCCAGTTGCGCCGCTTCCAGCCGGCCATCCATTCGCTGATGCCTTTTTGCACGTACTGCGAGTCGGTGTGAACCTCGACCGCGGATGGGCGCTTCAGCGATTCCAGCGCGCGAATGACCGCAGTCATCTCCATGCGGTTGTTGGTGGTGTTGGCCTCCCCCCCGCAGATTTCCTTGCGATGCCCATCCGTAATCAGGAGGGCGCCCCAGCCGCCCGGGCCGGGATTGCCCTTGCAGGCGCCGTCGCTGTAGATATAAATGGTGTCAGCGTTCACGGCCTATCCGATATTGTTTGAGATTGATGACTTTTGCCGCTGGGTACAACAAGCGTTGTGCAACCGGCGTTTTCCACTGCGGCAAAATAATGCTCATGCCCTGCACGCGCTTCACCGCCTGCAGGAAATACACGCCGCCGCCCATCGCCCACCAGCGGTCGCCGGCAGGCTCCATGAAGCGCAGCCGGCGCAGCCAGGTTTCGCGGTTGATCGGCGGACGGTAGCAGCACATGCTGCCCGCCGCCACTTCGAGTCCCAGCAGGACCATCCAGTCCTTCACCCGAGAGATATTCAGGAAACTGCCGTTCCACGGGTAGCCGCGTTCGCCGCCCTGCAGCGTGCGCGCCAGCCCCCACAGGCTGCGCGGGTTGAATCCGGCCAGCACCAGGCGGCCCTCCGGGCGCAGCACCCGCCCTGCCTCGCGCAGCACCTGGTGCGGATTGGCGCTGAATTCCAGCACATGCGGCAACAACAGCAGGTCGAGCGACTGGTTCTCGAACGGCAAAAACATGGGGTCGGCCCGCACCCCGGCCGGTGCTTCCACTGCACAGGTCACGCGCAGCGGAATGCGGCTGTTGCGCAGGAAATCGATCTGCGGCAAGCCGACCTGCACCGCATTGAAGCCGAACACGTCCGACACGGCATCGTCGAAATAGCGCTGTTCGCGAAACAGCAAGTGTTGCCCCAGCGGCGTTTCAAACCATCCTGCATCCAGCTTGGATAACATAGCCATCTCTCCTTTCCGGCGGTCCCGACATGTTGACCCTCATTTCCCTGCCCGCGTTCGAAGACAACTACATCTGGGTGTGGCACGACGGCCGTCATGCCGTTGCAGTCGATCCCGGCGATCCGGCGCCGCTGATCGCCTTTCTCGACGCACATCGGCTTGCGCTGACAGCAGTGCTGATCACCCACCATCACCTTGACCATACTGGCGGCAACATGCCCCTGCGTCAACGCTACAAATGCGCCATCTACGCACCGGACAACCCGCGCATTCCCGCCGTCACCCATGTCCTGCGCGGCGGCGACGCGGTGGACATCGCCGAACCGGGCTTGCACTTCGACGTCCTGGCGACGCCGGGCCACACGCTCGATCACCTCAGCTATATCGGCCACGGCTGCCTGTTCTGCGGCGATACCGTATTCGGCTGCGGCTGCGGCAAACTGTTCGAAGGCAGCCCCGCGACGATGGCCGCCAGCCTCGATGCCATTTTAGCGCTGCCCGATGCTACCCGGGTCTGCTGCGCGCACGAATACACCTTGAGCAATATTGACTTTGCCAAAACCATCGATGGCGACAATCCCGCGCTGCTTGAACGCGAGCATGCCGACCGCGCCCTGCGCGCGCAAAATCGACCCACCCTGCCTTCCACCCTGGCGCTGGAAAAAGCTACCAATCCGTTCCTGCGCTTTCACGCTCCCGACATGACGGCCTTTGCCGCCCGCTATCTGAATCGCCCGTATCCCGGCCCGGCCGAGGTCTTCGGTGCGATCCGCGCCGCCAAGGATGCCTGGGACGGTTGACCGATCCCCATCCGGCCACTTAGGATGGAGCCTTGTTGAGTACGGGAGACCGCCTTGCCCGGAATCAAATTGAATTTGTCCAGTCTGGCTTTACTGGTAACGCTCTTCAGTTGTCCAGCGCTAGCCGAGGAACCCCATGCCGGCATCCAGACGCTGGCATGGGGCGACGCCACCGACACCGCCGACAACGAAACCGCCGCCGAAGCCAGCCGGGACGACGTCTGGCAGCGCATCCGCAGCGGCTTCCGGATCGACGACGCCGCGCAAAACCCGCTGATTGCTGTCCACGAATCCTGGTTCGCCGCCCGGCCGGAAAACGTGCGCCGTCTGGCCGAGCGCTCGCGTCCCTACCTCTTCCATATCGTCGAGGAACTCGACCGCCGCGACATGCCGATGGAAATCGCACTGCTGCCGATGATCGAAAGCGCATTCAATCCTGCCGCGCTGTCACCGTCCGCTGCGTCCGGCATCTGGCAGTTCATCCCCTCCACCGGACTTCATTACGGGCTCAGGCAGGACACCTGGTACGACGGTCGCGGTGACTTCACCGCATCCACGAGTGCCGCACTCGACTACCTGGGCAAACTGTATCTCGACTTCGGCGACTGGCAACTGGCGCTGGCCGCGTACAACTGCGGCGAGGGCTGCATTGCGCGGGCCATCCAGCACAACATCGAGCAGGGGCTGCCAAGCGACTACGCCAGCCTGTCCCTGCCGAACGAGACCCGGCATTACGTCCCCAAACTGCTGGCGCTGAAAAACCTGATACGCGAGTCCGAGCGTTACGGCATCGCCATCGAGCAGCTGCCGGACCAGCCCTACTTCAACCAGGTCACCGTCCATGCCAGCATGGACATCCATTCCGCCGCGCGCCTGGCGGACATGAGCAGCGATGACTTCATTGCGCTGAACGCTGCCTTCCCGCGCAAGCTCATCCGTTCCGACACGCCGGTCAATCTGCTGGTTCCCGTCGACAAGGCTGACGCCTTCCAGCGCAACCTGGAAGCCGGAAACTGGGACACCTGGCAGCCCTACCCGGCGAGAAAGGGCGAGAACCCTGCCGACATTGCCAAGCGTTTCGACACCAGCCTCGTCCGCCTCAAGGAACACAATTCCCTGCAGCTGAAGCGCGGCAAGCTGGCCCGCGCGCAAACCATCCTGGTGCCGGTCAAGCGCCGCGGCGACCTCGCAGCGCGTGTCCGCGAACCGGCACAGCGGGTTCGCTACACCGTCAAGCACGGCGACACCCTGCACGCCATCGCACGGCGCTTCGATGTCAGCCTGGGGGAAATCAAGGCGTGGAATCCGGTTTTCAGGAACAGCAGCAAGATCCGCACGGGGCAAGCGGTTGTCGTCAGAAGGCCCTGAAGGACCTCGATTCAGTCGGGCGCTGGCGGTTCTTCGCGATTGTCCGACATCACCAGCGCCATGCCCACGGCCGCCAGCACCATCCACAATACCGCCGCCCAGATGCCCAGGGCATCCGACAACGGCCCCATAAAAAACAGCGTCAGCATGGCCACCGCCAGCACCGCATTGCCGATCCAGAAGTTGTGGTGGTGTTTGCCGGTATTCAATTGACTCTCCACGCCTAAGTCTGCCCTGCCACCCAGTGGCAGCGGACCCAATGCCCGCCTGCCAGATCAGTCTGCTCGGGGTAGGTTTGCCGGCATACGTCCATTGCGTGCGGGCAGCGCGGGTTAAAATGGCAGCCGTCGGGCGGATTGAGCGGTGATGGCTGGTCGCCCGCCAGGCGAATGATGCCCGGCCCGGTGTGCGCCTCGATGCGCGGCACTGCGCTGACCAAGGCCTGCGTATAGGGGTGGCGCGGCGCGCGCAGCACGTCGGCCGCGGCGCCGTGTTCGACGATGCGGCCGAGGTACATCACCGCCACCTCGTGCGCCAGATAATCGACCACCGCGAGGTTGTGGGTGATGAAGAGGTAGGCCAGCCCCAGGCTGTCCTGCAGATCCTTCAGCAGATTCAGGATCTGCGCCTGCACCGAGACGTCGAGCGCGCTGGTCGGCTCGTCGCAGATCACCAGCCGGGGCGACACCGCCAGCGCCCGCGCGATCGCGATGCGCTGCCGCTGGCCGCCGGAGAACGCATGCGGATAGCGTCCGCCGGCATCGTCCGGCAGTCCGACCTGATGCAGCAGGCGCGCCACCGCGTCGCGGCGGTCGCCGGCCGCGCCGACACCCAGCGCGTCCATGCCTTCGAGCAGAATATCCGCCACCCGCATGCGCGGATTGAGCGAGCTGAACGGGTCCTGGAACACCATCTGCGCCTGTCGCCGCAGGGTGGAGGCATTCTTCGCGGTCATGCGCTCGCCGCCCAGCACGATGCTGCCCGCGGTCGGCTCGATCAGCCGCAGCAGTGCCTTGCCCACGGTGGTCTTGCCGCAGCCCGATTCGCCCACCAGCGCCAGCGTGCGGCCCTCCGGGATGTTGAGCGACACGCCGTCGACCGCGCGCACATGGCCCACCGTGCGCTGGATCAGGCCGCGCCGGATCGGGAAATGCACCTTGAGGCCGTCCACCCGCAGCAGCGGTTGCGCAGCTTGTTTTGCCGAATGTGCGGTGAGCTCGCGCTCGCTGCGCGCAGGCAAGGCGCCCGCCAGATGGCAGCGCACCCGCTGATCGTCGATCACCTGCCAGCCGGGCGATTCGGCGCGGCAGCGCGCAACGGCATGCGGGCAGCGCGGCGCAAAGCGGCAGCCGCGCATCGAACCGTCGAGCGGCGGCACCTGGCCGGGAATCGTGACCAGCCGCCCGCCATCGCCGGGGCGCGGCAGCGCCTCGAACAGCATGCGGCTGTAGGGGTGTTGCGGCGCGGCGAAGAACGCATCGCGCATACCCTCCTCCACCAGCTCGCCGGCATACATCACCCCCACGCGGTCGGCATTCTCGGCCACCACGCCAAGGTCGTGCGTGATCAGCAGCATGCCCATCCGCTGCTCGACCTTGAGCCTGCGCAGCACGTCGAGCACCTGCGCCTGGATGGTCACGTCGAGCGCCGTGGTCGGCTCGTCGGCGATCAGGAGCCTGGGCTGGCCGGCCAGCGCCATTGCTATCATCGCCCGCTGGCGCAGGCCGCCGGACAGCTCGAACGGATAGCTGTCGAGCCGCCGCGGCGCGTCCGGCACTCCCACCGAATCGAGCAGTCCGCGTGCCGCCTCCCGCGCCACCTGCCCGCTCAGTCCCTGATGCAGGACCAGCGCTTCGACAATCTGATGGCCGACCTTGACGACCGGATTCAGCGCCAGCATCGGCTCCTGGAAAATCATCGCCATGCCGCCGCCACGCACGCGCCGCATGTCGCGCTCGGGCAGCGCCAGCACATCCTGCTCGTCCAGTTGCACCGTCCCTGCGACGATGCGGCCGCCGTCCGGCAGCAGGCGCATCAGCGACAGCGCGGTCATCGATTTGCCGCAGCCGGACTCGCCGCGCAGCGCGTAGGTTTCGCCGGCGGCGACATGGAAGGACACGCCATCTACCACGCGCAGGGTATCCGCATCGTGGCCGATTTCGGTGACGAGCCCCGCGACCCGCAGCAGGGGCTTCACCGGCGGCCTCCCAGACGCGGGTCGAAGGCGTCGCGCACACCGTCGGCGAACAGGTTGGCGGCAAGCACCAGCGCGAACATGAAGGCGAACGCCGCGCCGAGCTGCCACCATACTGCCGGTTCGCGTGCAAGTTCGAGGCGCGCGCCGTTGATCATGTTGCCCCAGCTGTACATGGAGGGATCGACGCCGACGCCGACGTAGGACAGCACCG
>JAJPEP010000064.1 GCA_021166845.1 Thiobacillus sp. | reverse complement strand
GAGCGTCAGGCCATCGTCGACCGAAATCGACTGCGGCGCACTGGCGTAGCCGAAGCGGTGCAGGGTCTCGTACAGCAGCACCCCTGCGTGATCGCCGGTGAACGGACGGCCGCTGCGGTTGGCGCCGTGCATGCCGGGGGCGAGGCCGACGATCAGCAGGTCGGGCGCGGGATCGCCGAAGGCGGGCACCGGGCGCGCGTGGTAATCGGGATGGCGCGTGCGCACTTCGTCCAGAAAGCCGGCAAGGCGCGGGCAGGCGCGGCAGCCAGGATCAAAATTCATTTCAGGCACGCTGTAAACATCCGGGTATCGGGACGCGCATTGTAGTAGGTGCGCCCCGGTTTTCACGCTGACGGCTGGGCGCCGCTCAGCCCTTGTTGCGCAGTCCTTTGACCCAGGCTTCCATGGCTTCGTTCGCGGGCTTCATCGGCGCTTCCATGAAGCTCACCACGAACCTGTCGCCCATGTCCGCCACGCCGATGGAGCGGGGACGCACCGCCAGCACCTGCGGGTTGGGCAGGGCCAGGCCGAAGCAGAAGATCACGTCGACCGCGGCCTTGATGTCGGGATTGATCTCGCCTTCGATGCGCCGGGTGTGGGCGTAGTGATCGAACACGCCGATGAATTGCACCTTGGGATTGGCGGCGATTTTCTCCTTCAGGTCGCTCACCACCTCATCGACGCTTTGATAGCGGGTTTCGGCCTTGTCGATCTCGGCGACGAAGAGCGGGTATTTTTCCTGCAGCAGGGTTTGTTTCATGAGTTTTCTTTCGGTTGTGGTTGAGTGGGCGCGGCGTCGAGGACCGTTTCAGTGCGTCTCTTCATAGCCTGTGATCATAGCCTTGATGTGGGCGAGCGGGGTATGTCCGGTGGTGGTGAGGTAGACGTGGGCGATGAGGAAAACCAGCATCATGAAAGCGCCGAGCGTGTGGGCGATGGCGACTTCCTGCAGGCCGAGCCAGGCGGGCGCGAGATCGCGCCATTGGGCATAGAACAGGTAGGCGATTCCGCTCGTCCAGATCAGCGGGTTGATCGCGAGCTTCAGCCCCAGGTAGGCCAGGCGCTGCAGCGGGTTGTGCTTGCGCTCGGGCACCACCCTGTAGGGATGCGGGCGGCCGAGAAAGATGCCGTAGCTGTAGTGCCGGATCACCGCGCCCAACTGGTCGAAGCTGGGGATGTACTGGCGCCATTCGCCGGTGGTGAAATGCCAGAAGATGGCGAAGATCCACAGGCCCACCAGCAGCCAGGCGGCCGTGGTATGAATCGACGCCGCCTGGCCGAAGCCGAGCAGGCTGTAGCTGCCGTGGACCTCGAAGCCGGTGACCAGCAGGGTGATGACCAGCGCGGCCTGCGACCAGTGCCAGAAGCGCTCGAAGCGCTTGAAGAGATAGATGCGTTCAACCATTTCCGTGTTCCCTGCGTTTTCTGCGCGTGAAGATTCGCAGTGTGCCGTGGCCCAGCACGCCGAGCAAAGCGAGGCCGGTCAGCCCGAAGCCGGCGCGGTCCAGCAGCAGGTTGCGGTCGCGGCCCGGCAGATAGATGCCGCCGACCGCCTTCAGGCGACCGTCGCGGCTGTGACACTCGGCGCAGCCCAGTGCCTGTTCCTTCGGCGCCACCATGTGGGTGATGGGCCACAACATCTCCGTCTCGACGAAGCCGAATTTGCCGCTGAAGGACTGCCCGGCGGCGGCCGTTCCGGCGGCCAGCGCGCGGTTCCAGTCGAAGTTGAACCACAGCGCGGTGTCGTCCGGCGTGGCGGTGTGGGGCGCCAGCAGGGTGAGGTGCTCCAGGTCGTAGGGCTGCTTGCCGCGGAAGCGCTTGACCGGCCAGATGCGGGCATCGGGGTTTCCGGCATCGCCGTGGAAGGTGTTTATCCTGACGCTCTGCGCCGGATCGATGCGGTCGCTCTTCAGCGTGTAATCCACGCGGCCGTCGAACCAGACATAGTCCGGTTCGATATTCTCGCCCAGGCGGAAGTCGCCCTTCTTGCTGTCGAAGATGACGTGGCCGTGTTCATCCTTCTTCTGGAACGGCTTGCCGTCGGCGTCCAGTGTGCCCGCCGTGGACCAGTCCCAGAACATCTTGGTGGGCACGCCGCCACGGGCGAAAGCGGGGATGTGGCAGGTCTGGCACGCCAGCGTGCGGGTATGGGTGTTGAGGCGGTCGCCCCGCGTCAGGCTGCCCAGCAGGCCCGCGCCCGGCCCCGGCTTGTGCGGCCGATCGCCGTGGCAGGCCTGGCAGCTTGCCGGATTGCGGTCGGTTTTCTCGCCGCGCAGGATGGCACGGTGCGGATCGGAGGCTGTCGGCGCTATCCGGCTGCCGGCGATGCGGTGGCTTTCGGTCTTGTGGCAGGTGGCGCAGGTGAAGTTGCCGCCATCCACGCCCATGTGCACGTCCAGCTTGCGGTCGGGTTGCTTCAGCGAGGAATCCAGATCGCCGTGCTTCACCCCGTCGCCGCCGCCGCCGTAGAAATGGCACGCGCCGCAGGTGGCGCGACTGGTCTTGCCGACCAGCCGGGCGACCTTCGGCAGGTCCACCGCCTCGACGAACTTGCCGGAATCCGGCGGATATTCCATGCGCTGGTAGGCGGGATGGCCGGCCAGGCCGGGAATCTTGGCGTACTGGCCGGTGTTGTGGCAGGCCAGGCAATCGACGTTCCTTTCCGAGCTGAAATCGAACCGGTCGTCCTTCCAGCCGTAGCCCACGTGGCAGGCATTGCAGAACGCCTCGTTGGAACGATCGGCGATGCAGAAGCTGTTGAGCATGGTCTTCTTGCCCAGGCGCTGGCCGGTGGATGGGTTGACGTAATCCCAGGTCCAGTGCCGCGTCGCCATCACCTGTCTGGCCGCCTCGGTATGGCAGGACAGGCAGGCTTCGGTCACTTCCTCGCCGGTCTTGAACGGCTTTTTCAGCTGGCTGAACTTGCCGTGTTCGGCCGTGGATTCCTTCACCTCGGTTCGTGCAGGCGCCGCGTCCGAAGCGGCTGGCGTCTGCGCCGCGGCGTTCAGCGCCAGCAGCAGGCAGGCGAGCAATGCATGCCGGGCGAGACGCCCGCCGGCTCGGCTTGGGTTTTTTATCATGAGCGCTTCCTGTTTCGGTCAGGCACGAGGCGGTGGAAAATCAGTCAGACGAACCCTCGATTTTGCGTGTCAAGTATAGGCGATCCGGCTTGATTTTTCGTGGCCGGCCCAGCCGCTGCGAATCAGCGACTCATGCGCGATTCGCCTTGCGGTAGGGGCGCAGGTACTGCCATTCGAAAAACCGCTTGGCCCAGTGGAACAGGCGGCACGGCGGCAGGATGAGCGCGCGCTTTTCGTCGCGGTAGACCAGGATGCCGCGGTCGAGGGTGTCGACGATGCAGATGAGTTCGACCTTGAAGCGCGCGGCGGGCGGTTTGCCGTCGAGCGCCCGCAGCAGGTTTTCGGCGGCCGCCTTCGCCTGCAGGTCCGCGATGTGGGCCTGCTTGGGCAGCCAGTCGGGGCCGGGATAGCTGCCGGCATCGCCGGCGACATAGACCTTGTCGGCGCCGGCCGCCTTGCAGTGGGCGTCGGCCTTGAGGAAGCCGCCCTCGGACAGCGGGAGACCGGCATCGGCCGCCCAGGCGGGGCCGCTCATGCCGGGCATGAAGAGAATCAGGTCAGCCGGCACCTCGCCGCCTTCGGTCCGGATCTTGTCCGCCTCGAAGCCGAGCAGCTTGTGGCCGAGGTGGGTGGCGATGTTGCGCCGGGCCATTTCGCGCAGCAGACCCGTCACCGCCCTGTTGCCCAGGCGCTTGCCCGGTTCCCTGGCGGCGTTGAAGAAAACCAGCTTGAAGTCGTCGCGGCGGCCCTGCCTTCGCAGCAGCGTATCGATGCCGAACAGCAGCTCGAACATCGGCCCGCCGCGCATCGCGCCCTGTTCCTTGGGGTTGGTGCCGAATCCGAAGGCGATGGTGCCGCCGGCCATGCCGGCCAGCCGCTCGCGGATCGCTTCGGCAGCGGACGCGCCTTCGCAGAGGGTCAGCGCATGTTCGATCCCGGGCATGGCCTTGAGGAAACGGCCGCCGCTGGCGATCAGCAGCGCATCGTTCGTCACCGTGCCGGTGTCGGTCAGTACGCTGCGTCCGCCATCCTGCAATCCGGTCACCCGACCGGCGTGAAACCCGACTTTGTGTTCAGCCAGAAAACCCGCCACGTCGATGTTGAGATCAGCGCCGCGCCGCAAGCCGGACGGCACCCAGATCAGGCTCGGGTAATACATCAGCTCGGCTTTGGGGGCGATGAGCGTGATGCGGGCTACGCGGTCGCGCCGGCGCAGTTCGCGCACCGCGGTGAGCGCGGCGAATCCCGATCCGAGTATGACGATATGCGGTGTGCTCATGGTGGGCTCCTGTGACAGAAATATCCTTGCATCGGCGAAGAGGCGCGCGGGGCGGGCGTGGTAATCGGGATGGCGGACGCGCACCTCGTCCAGAAAAGTGACGAGGCGGGGGCAGGCAACGGCAGCCGAGGTCGAAGGGCATCGGAAGAAATAAAAAAACGCCCCACAGCGGGGGCGTTCATTGTACGCGTGACGCGAATCAACTTTCGATCGGGCCCGCTGCGGTCTGCATGTAGTTCTGCTCGCCCATGCGCTTGACCAGGTCGAGCTGGGTTTCGAGGTAGTCGATGTGTTCTTCGGTGTCGGACTGGATGCCAGTAAGGATTTCGCGCGAGACATAATCCTTGACCGTCTCGCAATGTGCGATGGCCTCGATGTACAAGGCACGGCCGCCGAGTTCCAGCTTGAGGTCGCAGCCCAGGCATTCGACCACGTTCTCGCCGATCATCAGCTTGTTCAGGTCCTGCAGGTTGGGCAGGCCCTCCAGGAAAAGAATGCGCTCGATCAGTTTGTCGGCATGGCGCATCTCCTCGATCGATTCCTCGTATTCGTGCTTGCCCAGCGCAATCAGCCCCCAGTTCTTGTACATGCGGGCATGCAGGAAGTACTGGTTGATGGCCGTGAGTTCCACCGTCAGGGCCTTGTTCAGATACTGGATGACTTTTTTCTCGCCCTTCATGGTGTTCTCCTGTGGTTGGGAAGGCCCGCGGGAAGCCGTTGGCTAGGCGAAAAATGTTGGCTAATGAGCAGGCTGACTATCAATCTAGGAGAAAATCTGCACCAGACAAGCGTCGACGCGGGAATCGGGAGTGGAGGTGTTCAGGCGGCCATCAAGCCCGGGCAGGTCTCGCCGTGCACTTCGTCGAGGGCTTCGCACAGGACCTGCTTGGCGCAGCGGCCGCATTTGCCGCACTGGGTGGCAACCCCCAGTTGCTGACTCAGTTCGCGCATGGTGCACGCGCCTTCGCTGCGCACAAGCTGGCGGATATCGGTGTCGGTGACACTGTGGCAAAGGCAGACGTACATGGCGCATCTCCAGCAGGCTTTCAACAAGCTCCATTATTCACGAATGAGAATGGTTGTCAATAACGATTTGCTTGCCGGCATTCTGGTTGCGGATCACCGGATGGCAAAACGCCGGCCCATGACTCCAGAGCCCGACATCGGAAGGCTCGCGCATGCCTAAAAAAGCCCAACCCGGTGGGAGCGGGCTTGAGAGGTGCGATGCGTTACAGCGACTTCTGGCAGAAGTACCAGTCGGTGCACTCGTAGCTTCGGTCATGCGCTTCTCGGCGGCGGCTATATCCTGCGGCAGCGGGACGATGACCTTGTTGCCGGGCTGCCAGCCTTGCGGCGGGGCGGTGTCGAAGTAGAAGCGCTGGTCCTGGCGCGGGTGACGGCCGGACAGGCCCTCGGGGATAACCAGGACGTCGATGAGCCGGCGATCCAGCCCCGCCGCCACGGCTTCGCCGAAGCCCCGCTCTTCCCGGTGGATGCCGACCACCAGCAAGGCGCGGGGGCGGTTCACTTCCGGCCGCGTACCTGGCAATCGGCATCCCGGCACTGGTTGATTTCCACCGTGAGGTGGTCGAGGCCGGCGACGCCGGCCAGGAGCGCCCGGTAATGCTCGGTCGGCCGGGGCGCGTGGGTGAGCAGGGACAGGATGCAGGCCCGGCTGGCCGGGCCGACCCGCCACAGGTGCAGGTCGACCACCTCGTGGTCGGGTTGGGCCTCGACGATGCGGCGGATCTCCGCCTCCACCGCGCCATGGTCTTCGGCGTCGAGCAGGACGCCGGCGCTGTCGCGCGCCAGGCCCCAGGCCCAGCGGCTGACCACGGCCGCGCCGACCAGACCCATGAGCGGGTCGAGTAAGCTCCAGCCGTAGAGCAGGCCGCCGCCGAGGGCGACGATGGCGAGCACCGAGGTCAGCGCATCGGCCAGGACATGGACATAGGCGGCCTTCAGGTTGTGGTCGACGTGGTCGTGGTCATGGTCATGGTCATGGTCATGGTCATGGCCGTGATCGTGGCCATGGTGATGATCGTGGTCGTGATCGAGCAGCCAGGCGCTGGCCAGGTTGACCGCCAGCCCGAACACCGCCACCGCCATGGCCTCGGCGTAATGGATGGCGACCGGCTGGAACAGGCGCTGCAGCGATTCCCAGACCATCCAGAATGCCACCACGGCGAGCAGCAAGGCGCTGGTGTAGCCGGCCAGGGCGGTGACCTTGCCGGTGCCGAAGGTAAAGCGGCTGTCGCTGGCATGGCGGCGGGCGAAGCCATAGGCGAAGGCGGCCAGACCCAGGGCGCCGACGTGGCTGGCCATGTGCCAGGCGTCGGCCAGCAGGGCCATGGAGCCGGTCAGCCAGCCGGCGGTCAACTCCACCAGCATGGCGGCGAAGGTCAGCCCGACCACCCAGCGGGTGCGCCGTTCGGCGCGCTGCTCGGCGGCAGTGCCGAAGTCGTGGTCGTGTTGCCACAGGCTCAGATCGTGGCTTGACATGTTTGCTCCTTGGCATCGCCGATCCATTCATACAGCTCCATGGGCGCCATCCGGGTGACGCTGATCTCGGCGCCCGGCGTCAGCCCCATGGATAACAGCTTGCGGCGATAGGCGCCGCCGGTTTCGAGAAAACCGGCCACTTTGGCGCGGTCGCCCACTTGCGGGTCTTTCAGGTTCATGTCGGTGCTCCGAGGTAATTGAGGAATGCGTACGCCCCTCCCCCGGCGGGGGTGGGAGACAATCAGGCCAGTGGTCATTCCACCTTCTCCACCATGATCTTGTGCGCCATGCCGCCGCCCAGGGCGAAGCGGGTCTCGCCGCGCGACACCACCAGGCCGCCGCCCTGGCGCTCACGCACAACCAGTTCGCTGCCGACGTTGAGGCCCATCTCGGTCATGCGCTGGTCCAGACCGGCGCCGCCGCGCAGGGCGACGATTCGGACCCGGACACCTTCGTCGGCCATGGCGAGGGGAAGCGGCGCGAGCATCTCAACGACCTCTTGCGGGAAGATATCCGCTCGTCCGAGCGGCAAGCGCGGCCGCGCCTGGTCTGAAGAGCGGCGGTCGCCCATTCGAATGCGCGCGTGCAATGAATGTCGCAGCCACTTATGCAAGCCCCTGTAATCCGGCGACTATGGCTGTGCCATGCGGATAGGCGTGGCTGGCTGGCTGATACGGGTGCGGGATACCTGCACACCCCTATGCATGCGCTCATGATAACCATTCTCATATAGAATCGGAATCTCCCGTATCGAGGGCTATCAAGTGAGTTTCGTCTCTTCATCCATTCCAGGCCGCATCCGCTTGCGCCATGCCGCATTGCGCAATCCGGACCGGCTCGCCCGCATTGAACGGAGCATCGGCGCTTGGCCGCAGGTCCGCGCGGTTTCCACCAACGCCAAGGCCGGCAGCCTGCTGGTGACCTACGATGCCGCCGCGCTGGATGCGAACGATTGCGCCAAGCGTTGCGAAGCCGCCGTCGCCGAATTGCTGCCGGGCCAGGCCGCGCCGGCGTCCGCCCGTGCCGCGCCGGCGTCCCCGCGCCATGGTTCGCCGCGCGTGCGCGCCAATCGCATGGCCAAGCGCGCCATGCTGGCGAGCCTGGCGGCCTCCATGCTGCTCGCCGCCGTCGGCGCCAAACGCTGGCATATCGGGACCGGGGTGTTCTTCCTGCACGCCCTCGGGGTGCATCTCTGGGTGCACCGCCGCCACCTGATCAGGTAGGAGCCGGTCATGCCTGCGAAGGCGGGCATCCAGTGCCTTTAACGTGAAACAACGCGAGACGCTCGACCAAACCGGTAGATACCGTCCTCGCCGCGAATCCCGCCACCCTCAATCGTCCCGAGGACGGCCTCCTGCCCCCTGCGAGGGGATCGTTTCATGATGCCGGGTGGCCCATCGCCACGTCGGTTATGGGTCCGCTTTGCTTCAATTCACGATGACTGCCTGGCCGGCGACGCGCCCCGCCCGCCGCGCAGGGCATTGAGCAGGATGCCGATGGTGCTGCCGTTGTGGAGCAGCGACGCTGCCACCGGCGTCAGCCAGCCCAGGGCGGCGGCGCCCAGGATGGCGCTGTTGGCGGCGATGGTCAGGCGGTAATTGGCGTCGATCCGCTTCAGGGTCGCGTCGGCGATCTCCTTGGCGTCGGCGACGCGCTCGATGTCGTCCTCCAGCAGCGCGATGTCCGAGGTCAGCCGTGCAATGTCGGCGCCCTGCTGCATGGCGATGCCGACATGGGCGCCGGCCAGCGCCGGGGCGTCGTTGATGCCGTCGCCGATGAAGGCGATCTTCGCCCCCGCGGCCTTCATGTCCGCGACCAGTTCCGCCTTCCGCTGCGGCAGCAGCTCGGCGTGGAAGGCATCGAGGCCCAGTTCCCGGGCGATCTCGGCGGCACGGTCGCGGTGGTCGCCGGTGAGCATGACGA
Source organism: Thiobacillus sp. (assembly GCA_021166845.1). Taxonomy (GTDB): domain Bacteria; phylum Pseudomonadota; class Gammaproteobacteria; order Burkholderiales; family Thiobacillaceae; genus Thiobacillus. The sequence goes on along the minus strand of JAJPEP010000064.1, from coordinate 79,439 downwards.
TGCGCCTGGCGCCGAGCTGGCGCAGCCGCGCCACGGTCTGCGCGCAGTTCTCGCGCAGCCGGTCCTTGAGCGCGATGACGCCGAGCAGGCGGCCACCGTAGCCGATGTACAGCAGGGTCTTGCCTTCGCGGAACAGGCGATCGATGCGTTTGCGGCGCGCGGCGCTGATCGGCACGCCTTCGTCATCCTCGACGAAATGGCGCGAGCCGACGACGATGCGCCGGCCGTCGACGACGCTGGCGACGCCGTGGGCGGCGATGAACTGCACTTCCTTGTGGTCGAAGTGGCGGCCGTGATGTTGGCGCGCGGCCTCGACCACGGCCAGCGCCAGCGGATGGAAGTAGTGCTCCTCCACCGAGGCGGCGAGATCGATCAGATCGTTGGCGGAGAACTGCCGGTCGAAGGCGATGGAATCGGTGACCGCCAGCCGGCCGGTGGTCAGCGTGCCGGTCTTGTCGAACACGAAGGTGTCGGCGGCGGCCAGGCGCTCCAGCACGTCGGCGCCCTTGATCAGGATGCCGCGCTGGCCGGCCTGGTACATGGCCGACTTGAAGGCCACCGGCGTGGCGAGCTTCAAGGCGCAGGAATAGTCCGCCTGCAACACCGCCGCCGCCCGCCGCCAGTCGCCGGAGATCAGCCAGGATGCGCCGGCCAGGCCGAGCACGCCGGGCACCAGGCGGTCGGCCAGTTTGGCGGCATCGAGCTGCGTGTTGCTCTTGGCGGTGAGCGACTGTTCGACATAATCGGCGATGCGCGCCGCCGCCGTGCCGCGGCCGACGTGCTCGGCGTAGATGCGCAGCCGGCCCTCCTCGATCACCGTGCCGGACAGCACCGGGTCGCCGCGCGCGCGATTCACCGGCACGCTCTCGCCGGTCATCGCCGCCTCGTTGACCAGCGCTTCGCCGGACAGCACCGTGCCGTCGACCGGAATCGCCGCGCCGGCGCCGACGATCACGGTCGCGCCCACTTCGATGCTCGCCGCCTCGACCCGGCGTTCGACGCCGTCCACCTCGACCCAGACCAGGCCGGTATCCGGACGCAACAGCTTCTTCAGCATGTCGTCGGAACGGCGGGCGATGGAATTTTCCAGATATTCGCCCAGCGCCAGCATGAACACCGTGGTGTTGGCGGCGACATGGTCGCCGCTGCCGGTGGAAATTGCCACCGCCAGCGCTTCCAGCACGTGCGAGTTGATGCCTTCGCTGAACAGGTCGTCGACCGCCTCGCCGTACAGCGGTAGCGACGCCGACAGCGTCAGCGGCATGCGCAAGCCCGGCGGCAGACTGCCGGAGGCCAACAGCAGGGCGCCGCTGGCGACCACCGTGGCGAGTTCCTTGTCGCGCCCGTTCGTCGCCGGCGCCGCGCACGCCAAGGACGGCAGCGCGAGAATGGCAGCGCGCAGGCAGTCGACGTCGGTTTCGTCGGCGTTGAATTCGATCACCAGCGCACATGCCCTCGGATTGATGCGCGCCGTCCTGACGCCGTGCAGGTTCTCCACCCCGCGCGCCAGGGCGCGGGCATCGAACGGCGCGCCCCGGGCCGCGCGGAAACGAAAGCGTGCGCGGCCGCGCAGGCTGTGGACCGGCGTCAGTTCGACAAAGGGGGAAACGAATGCGGGCATTAGAGTCCGTGAAGAAATCTCAGGCGCTGCGCTGTTCCGCCGCCATCTCGGCCTGGATGTCGGCCATCTGCTCCTTGATTTCCTCGAAGCCGCCGGCGAGGCCGGTATAGAGCTGCATGCCGGCGCGGATCAGCTTGCCGCGCAGCTTCTCGTCGCCGAGCAGATAGGCGGCGGCCACGCCGATCAGCGCGCCGGTGAGAAACTGCTGGCCGGAGCCCAGTGCAGCCAGGCCGGTGGGCCGGTTGCCGCGCATCAGGGCTTCCAGCGCCGCCATGTCCATGCCGCCGCGCTTGTTCTTCTTCTTCCCGCCTTTCATCTTCTTGGCCAATTTCCACTCCTTGTTGAATAACAGTTCTTCCACGGTAACCGCCGTGGACAACGCGGTGCCGCCGATCAGGGCAGCTTGCAGCAGGTCCTTGCCTCCGCGCTTGTCCTGCAAGGACGCGACCATGCCGGTGGCGATGGCACCGCGCAGGAAAGTGCCGGGCAGCCCGCGCGCCAGGCCGCCGGCCTTGTTTTTCGCCTGCTTCATGCCTCGGTCGCCTTGGCCTTGGGTTTGCGCGGCGCGCGCTTGGGCTTGGCCGCGGCGGCCGCCGCTTCCGCTGCCGGCGGGCTGGCGCGTTTCCTGGCCCGTGCTGGTTTCCTGGCGGGCTTGGTTTCCTGGGCGGGCGCCGTCTCCGGCGTGGCCTTTTCCGCCGGGGCGGGCGCTTCGGCGGGCGCTGTGGTGGTATCGGGGGGGGCGCGGCGCAGCCGGTCCAGGCCGGATCGCGCCGCCGCGCGTACGCCGCTTTCCGCTTCGCTTACCGCGCTACGCAGCCGGGCGCCGGTGTCGTTCATGACGGAACGGGCGCGTTCGCTGCGCAACGCGGAGACTGCCGCCGCGCCGGCGAACAGGCCGGCGATAAAAGGCAAGAGAGGCATCATGACGATTGCTCCTTTCGGTGGGTGGGAACGGGTGTCGGCGCGGCGCCGGCCAGCAGGTCGAGCAGGGTGGCGGCGGCCGGCGAGCGCCGCCCGGCCAGCAGGTCGGGCCAGGCTGCGTCGGGAATGACGGCGCTGTCGTACTCGACGATGCAGGAACGCGCCAGCGGATTGAGGGCGAAGCCGCGCACACCGGGCAGCGCGCAGAACATTTTTTTCAGGCGCTCGCCCCCGCCATTGCGCAAGGCCGGCACGTCGAACGCGGCAGCATCGAGCTTCAGGCGCACACGGCCGGTGATCTGATGGGCGATGCGCAGGAACGGGCTGATTTCCGTGACGATCCGCTGCGAATCGAATACGGGCGCGGCTTGGTCTTCGGCGGTGCGGGGGAGCGCGGCGGAACGGGTTTTAGCGGCAGCCATGACAAGCCCTGGAAACTTCCCTGGCTCGCTTGCCGTGGGACGGCTGGCTGGCTAACGGTAGGTGTTTTTGGATTATCCCGAATCTAGCACCAGGCGCCGGGGGCCGCAAGCGGATCAAGTAGACATGGAACCCTCCCACGAAAACTGCACTGCGCGGGGCACGGGCGCGGTCAGCAACCGAACTCACTAGTCGGCGGATGTCCGTCAGCTCGTCGGGGGTCAACACATCATCAATCGTAACGACCACGGGGTTGCCTCAGAAGTCGTGACGCAAGGTCAGCACCGCCTTACGGCCACGGATGCCTTGGCCGCCGCCCTCGGCGAGCTGCGAGATGTACTTCTTGTCGGTGACGTTGCAGCCGTTCAAACGCAGCTGCGTCTTCTTGCTGAATTTGTACGCGGCGTACAGATCGTAGGTGGTGCAGTCGTCGCTCCTGACGGTGACGTTCCCGGTTGGCAGGGGGCGACGCCGCTGGTGACTTCGTCGACATACTGCATGCCTGCGCCCAGCGTGATCCGGGGCGTGAAGTCATAGATCGTGGAGAGGGTGAACGAATGCTCCGGCGTGCCGCCAGGCTTCTGGGCGAGCATGGTTGTCAATAACCATTTGTGAGAAATCCGACATGCTGGCGTGGTCAGGGGGAGCGTGTAAGTACTCAGCTCACCATTTGCCCTCCAGTGACAAATCGATCACGCGTACGCCCTCGGCGCGATCGATCTCGCGCTGGCTCAGCACGCCGCCGCCGTATTCCAGACTGTCGTCGCCGCGTCCTTCGCGGGAGACATTGTCGACCGATAGGCGCAGACTCAGGCCGCCGCCGAGTTTTTTGATGGCGTAAAGGTCGAGCTGGGTGCGGGCGAGTTGGGTCTGCTCGGTGTCGGGATTGGCTTCGCGGGTGAGGTCGGATTGATGCGAAAGGTTGCCGCCGAACGTGAGTTTCTGCGCGGTCCACTCGTAGTCCGCGCCGAGGTTGGCGGCACGGCGCGGGCTTTCCTGGCGCACGAAGGCCGCGCCCGGGTCCCCGGTTTCGATCCGGCTGGTCGAGACGTTGCCGCGCAGGGTGAGCGCGGGCAGCGACGCGAGTTTCCACTTGAAATCGGCGACGATGCTGGTCTCGGTCGCATGCGCCACGTTGAACGGACGTTCGACGTAGCGGCCGGCTTCGAGCGCGGTGCGCTTCTGCACCTTGTCGTCGATTTCGCGAAGGAAAAAGTTGAGGCCGGCGCTGCCGCGCCGGTCCGCCAGAAAATGCTCGATGCCGGCCTGCAGCGTGGCGGTGCTCTCCGGACGCAGCGCCGGATTGCCCGCGCGGTCCGGGTTGGACAGCGGGCTTCGAGGCCGAAGGTGGCGAGGTGCGTGTCGGCCATCGCCTGGCTGTGCTTGGCCTTGAACGTGGCACCCTGGCCGCTGCGCGTGTTGCGTGTGCGGGTGCGCGTCAGCAGCGTGTCGGCGGCGTCGAAATCGCCCTCGTTGCGCGTGCCGGTTTCGGATCGCCCTGCAGCATGAGCTGGGCGCCGGTTTCGCCCTGTCCCGGATGGCGTTGTTTCCAGTCGAGCGAGAGCCGACCATTCAGGTTCTGTTTTGATTCGGTTTCGCGCTCGCGTCCGTCCGCGGTCAGGCCGGTGCCGAAGACCGGGTCGGCATAGGCGTATCGGCGCGTGTCGCTGCGGCGGTCAATGTCGCGTCCGAACAGCATCGGGCTGACGATGAGCCGACTGCCCGCGCCGAGCTCGCGGGTGTAGCGCGCCATCAGCTGCGCGCTGTTGTCGCGCCCTGCGTCCGCGTCGGTTTCGACGTTCCAACCGGTGCGCGCGCCGGCGGCGAAGCTTTCGCGCGAAACGGTGCGGCTGCCGGCGCTGGGGTGCGTGTCGGCAAAGCCCATGACGATCATGCCGGATTCGCCTTCACGGTCGCCGTAGCTGCCACCGACTCGTCCGCCGAGGGCGTCGCCGTCGTACGAAAGCCCGGCGCGGAAATTTCCGGCTTTCTTCGGCGGCGTGTCGCGCAGGATGAGATTGATGGTGCCGCCGGGGCCGGAGGGAAATTCGGGCGTGCTGCTCCTGATGATCTCGATGCGTTCGATCAATTCGACCGGCAGGCGCAGCGCGTTGCGGTTGCCGCCCGGCAGCGGCCCGCCGTCCACCACGATGCGCGGCTCCAGCCGGTCGGCCGCCCGGGCGCGACCGCGCCGTCCACCTTCGCTTTCGGCGGCGAGGCTCACGCCGGGCAGCTGCCGCAGGATGTCGCCGATGGTCGCAGCGTCCATTTTTTCCAGGTCTTCGCGGCTGACGATGATCTTCGCGGACGAGGCGTTCCGGCGTTCGTCCAGCGCCGGGTCGGGTTGCGCGGAGACATGGATGGTTTCCAGGGTCGTCGAAGGCTCGATGGACGGATCGACGGTTGTTTGGGCATCCGACAAGGATGGAAGAACGACAAGCGCGATTGAAAACAGCATGTGAGACAGGGGTGGGCGCATAAAATCGAAGTAAGTTTTGAATACACCGCGCCAATTAATCGGTCGGCGGCGCCAGCCTCAGCCCGCCCGCGCGAGTTTCAACGGTGAGCGCGGTACCTTGCAGCAGGCCAGAATTTCCCCGGGCGGCAGTTCGCAATGGCTGGCCTGGCAGTCCGCAACCTCGCCCGCAACGAGGCGAACGCGACAGGCGCCGCATTCGCCAGCCCGGCACTCGGCGTCGATCGGGAGTTGCCAGTCCTCGAACGCGGCGAGCAGGCTGGGCTGGCCGGCAAACTCGTAGACGTGTTCCCCGAATTCGACGGCGTAGCTTGATTGGTCGTCGTTCTGCGCGCCGCCGAAGGATTCCCAGTGCAGCTGTTCGCGCGGCACGCCCAGCCCGGCGAGCGCATCCATCAGCGCGTGCATCATCTCTTCGCGTGCGCAGAAGTAGTAATGCGCGGCGCGCGGATCGGATGGGCCGTCCATCAGGCGTGCGGCGTCGAGGCGGCCTGTCGCGTCCGCCCAGCCTTCGCCGGGGCGCGACAGGATGGGACGGTAGTGGAACCAGGCGTGTTCAGCATCGAGCGCGCGGTAGCGGGTGTGGTCGATGAGCTCGGACTCGCGCCGCGCGGCGTAGTGCAGCCACACGCGCCGCCCGTTCGGACGGACGGCGACGGCATCCGCTATCGCCGCCATCGGGGTGATACCGATGCCGCCGCCAAGCAGCACGATGTCGCGGTGGGCAGGGTCGAGCACGAAGCGTCCGGCCGGCGGCAGTGCCTGGATGACCGCGCCGACCCGCAGATGGGTGTGCAGCCAGGGCGAGGCCGCGCCCCCGGCTTCACGGCGGATGCCGAGTCGGTAGGCGCGCGGGCGCGGCGTCCACGCCGCCAGCGAGTAGCGGCGCTTGAGCGGGCGCGCGGCGGGTATGACGAGGGTCAGGGCCTGCCCCGGCAGGTAGGCGGGCAGGCGTGTTCGGCGCGAGAGGGGTTCGAGTTCGACGGTGAAGAGTTCGTCGCCGTGTTCCTGCCGCGCGACAACACGCAGGCTGATCGGCTGCGTCGCCAGACGTCGCTTTTGCGCGGCACGCCTGTGCTGGGCGTTCGCGACGAGGCCGTCGAAAAACAGCCAGGCCACGACGATCAGTGCCAGGGCGCTGGCCGCGAGCAGCAGGGTCGCGAGCATTTACAGCGTCGCAGGCTGGCCTTCAGCGGCTGCGAGCCGGGCTTCAAGCTCGCGCTTGCGCCTTTCTCCGCGCCACCACATCACCACGCCGGTGACGCCGAGGAAGGCCATGACCACCCCGATCAGATCGATCCAGATCCACTCCCATTCCTTGCCGAAAAAGGCCTTGCCGGTGTGCAGATCCAGCACCAGGTTGCCGAGCGTGACCGGCTTGGGCTGGGCGACGCTGCCGGGCAGGGTGGCGAGCATCTGATTCACGCCCGTGTCGGTCTGCCAGTTGCGGCCGTCGGCCGTCACCAGCACGCCGCGATCCTTGACCGTGACGGCAAGCCGCCCATCCGGACCGACGTTGCCGCTCCAGGCATCGCCCTTGAGGATTTTTTCCCAGCTCTGGCCCTGGCGCAGCCACACGCCGTTCCTGGCGACGGCGACGAGCCCGACCGGGGTTTCAACCAGATCCCGCACGTGGGCCCCGCCGAGTGCTTCGACCTGCTGCGCCTGGCCGCCGCTTACGCGGTAGAGCCCTGCCTTGGTGCCGATCCACTGGCTGCCGTCGCGCGTCGTCAACGCAGTTTGCACGTCCATGCGCTGCATTTTCATGGCCTCTTCGCCATAGCCCGGCAACCAGCCCACGTAGGGCGTGATCTCGGTTTCCTTGAGTCCGAGCGCATTGGTGTGGGCGATGAAAATCGCGGTGACGGCGACGATGAGGATGGGTAGGGCGAGCACGACGCTGATCCAGGCGTGCCAGCTGCGGTTGTCGTATTTGAGCTTCATGGGATTGTCTCCGGGTGGGGTCAGGATTTGCGCCAGACCAGAACCGCCGGCGTGCCGGTCTTGCCTTTGTCGATGCCTTTCCACGGCTCTGTCTCGACGTTCGCGCGCACGTCGAGCCGCGCGCCGTCGGCGCGCCACACACGCACCAGCTTCAACTCGATCTTGCGTTCGCCGTCCTTGTTCTTGACATGCAGTTCGCCGTCGAAGGTGTGGCTTTTGCCGGTTTCCAGCGGCAGCGTGTGATACCAGTGCGGGCCGCCCTTGACTTCGATGTGCTTGCCGCCGTCCTCGACCCGGAATTTGTTGTTGCCGAGGTCTTCCACCACGCGGGCCTTGATGCGCGCATCGGCCTGGTCGGCCGGCTTGGCAAGCAGCGTCGGAAGGGGCGTTAACCGGGGTGCTGACGCCGAGTAAGCCGCTGGCGGCGCCAGGGCGAGCAGAAGCATTGCGCAGGCGTATTTCATGTTGCGACTCCTTGTCGATGCGTTCATGTCAATCACCACTTGCCTTCGATCGCAACGTAGAAGGCGCGTCCGCCGCGCTCGGCTTCCTGGGTGAATTTGGTTTGTTGGCCGGACGTGTTGAATTCGTGTTTGTCCTTGTTTTTCACCATGTCCAGCAGGTTGGCGGCGGTGAAACGCAGGGCCAGATCTCTGTTGAGGCGCTTCGTGACATACAGGTCCAGCAGCTTCTGTTCTGCCTCGTCGTCCGGTTTCAGCGGTTCGGTGGGGTTTTTCAGGAACTTCGGGCTGTAGTTGTAGTTGACGCCCCAGGCCGCATTCCAGTGTGGCAGTTGCCAGTCGAAGCCGATGTTGTAGACGTAGGGCGGCTGGTCCTTGATGCGCGTGGTCTGTCCCGTCGAGGTATTGTCGATTTCGGAATAGAGCCGGGTGTAGTTGAAACGCAGCATCAGTTCCGGCATGCCGATGATGTCCATGCGCGGGCGGGCGTCCAGCTCCAGCCCCCATACCTTGGCGTCGCCCACGTTCTGGGGGCGTTCGACGTAGCGCGTTCCCTCCAGTTCGGTTCGCTTCTCGACCAGGTCGGCTATGTCGCGATGGAATACGTTGGCGCCCAGCACGCCGCCGGCGCGCGGCAGGAAATGTTCCCATCCGAGCTCCAGGCCCATGGCTTTTTCGGGACGCAAATCCGGATTGCCTGATTTGTCCGGATTGGACAAGCTGTTCACGCCACCGGCGGTCTCCGTCACGGTGGACAGGTCGTCGAACCTGGCAGGCTTGAGGGTTTTGGTAACGCTGGTGCGCAGGTTGTTGCGGGGGTCGATTTGCCAGAGGTAGTGCATCGACGGCGTGAAGGCGTTCACGGTGCCGCCGCTCGACAGACCCAGTCCATCCACAGCTGACTGCTCGTTGCGGAATGCGCGCACGCCGGGGGTGAGGACATGCCCACGGCCGAGGTGAATTTCATCCTGCAGGAATACCGTCCAGCGGCGTTCCTCGATGTCGAAATTGTCGCCGCGGCCGGCGGATTTCGGCACGCCGTTTTCAAGTTTGGTCTTCTCGTCGTTGCGCGATTTATCCTTGTATTCCAGACCGGACGAGAATCTGTGCTGTCCGAGCTTGCGCTCGAATTTAGCACCCGCGTACCACTCGCGTTCGTCCTTGTCGTCTTTTTCCAGCGTGGTTTTGGTCAGGGCGCCCGCGGCGTTGTATTCCAGCGCGGTCTTGTCCTTCTCCTCGCCGCCCTGCTGCGCGGCAGCGTAGAAGGCGAGCTGTCCCCCGTCCAGCTTGTGTTTCCACTCGCCGCGAAGGCGTGCGGTTTCGCGCAGCTTGTCCTCGTCCTCGGTTCTGCGGCCGTCGCCGACGTAACCGGAACCCGTGGCCGGCGTGTTGTACTTGAACTTGTCCACAGCCTTGGTCTTGCGCTCGTCGGAGCGCGTGATCCAGGGCGTGAACACCAGCTCGTCGCCGCCCGCGAGTTTGATATTCAGCCGCGGGGCGAAATCCAGGGTGTTCGTGGTGACGCGCTCATCCTCGAATTCGTCTTTCCAGCTGTTGCGCACGCCAGTGGCTGCGACAAAGCCTTGCTCGCTTTTGCTCTTGGTCTTCAACTCGCCGCGCTGCCCCACCGAGGCATTGAGCAGCCAGCGCACATTGCCGCTGGCGTTGCCGTACTGGCTGGACAAATTCCAGGTATCTTTGTCGGTTTTTTCTCCAAAGATGCGTCCCGTGACGAGGCGGGCATTGGCGATGCGCGCGTTGGGCGCATCGCGCAGGACGATGTTGATGGCGCCCATCATGCCCTCGTTGGACATGTCGGCACCGGGTGCGCGAATCAGTTCGATGCGCTCCACCATGTCGAGCGGCAGGCGGTCGACCTGGATCTGTCTTTCCTTGGCGCCCGTGGCGATGGACTCGCCGTCGATGAGGATTTCGGTATAACCCTTGTCCATGCCACGTATCCGCACGTCCTTGGGTGTGCCGGGCGGGCCGGTGAAGGTGACCCCGGGCAGCCGCCGCAGATAGTCGCCCAGGGTCAGTTCGTTCATGCGGTCCAGCTCCTCGCGGCCGTAGACCAGTTTGGTGGAGCGGGCATCCTGGCGCGCTGCGAAGTCGTCGCGGTCGGACTGGACGAGAACCTCGGCGAGGGTGGTGTCGGCCGCGTGGGCAGGGATGGCCGCGCTCAGGGCGGCGGCCATGGTAGTCAATTTAAAGAGGCGCATTTCAGTATCCAGGAGTGTCGGTTGGGAGCTGGCTGGCGCATGCAAAAGCGACTGGCTGGCGGGTTGAAGGGATGGCGGTCGCGGGTATCGTTTGCCGACGCGGGTTTCTATGGCATGGCTTGGTGGCCTCGTTGGGGGCCAGCACGTTGTCATGGTGACGACCGCGTTTTACTCAGAAGTCGTGATGCAGGGTCATCGCGATCTGGCTCCCGCCAGGGCGCGGGGCGCGGGCGCGTTCAACAGGCGAATTCATTGGCCGGCGTGTCCTCGCGCCGGACCGGCTCCGCGCAGCCGCCGGCGTTGTCCGGGCGGGAGCCGACCAGCACCGGCCAGAAGTAAACCAGGAACAGCGCGAACGCGGCCATCAAGGCCAGGGCCGATACCGCCATCAGCAGATTGGCCCTTTCGGCCAGCACCGGCACGGCGGCGAGTGCGCGGACCAGCGCCGCCGCAACGATCAAGCCGGCCGCGAGCGGAATCCAGGGCCGCCGGTCGAGCCAGTAACCGGCGTGGATACGGCCGGCCACCGCCATCACGGCGAAGATGGCCAGGCTCATCGCCCCGGCCAACAGCAGATGCCGCCCGGCCGAGACCAGGGGCCAGTCGGCCAGGATCGCCGCGCCGATCAGGCCGTAGCCCAGGGCCATCAGCCAGTAGACCACGTAGGGCATGAAGATCCAGCGGTTGAACAGGTGGCGGCCGATGTGCCAGTCGCCCAGCAGGTTGAACACGGCGGCGGCGGCGGCCAGGGCCAGCCAGCCCGCGACGCCATTGCCGGGCAGCAGGAATTCCACGGTGGTGAACAGGCTGATGGCGAACATGGCCAGGTTGCGGCGCGGCGGCCGGGCCATGTAGTTCACGTCGGCGACACCCTCGCCGTCCAGCATGCCGTTGATCAGGCGCATGGAGATGCGGCTCATGGCGATGACGATCAGGATCGTCAGCACGCCCGCCGCGACATACAACCAGGCCATCGGATCGGAGCCGAAGAACACACCCGATTGGGCGATGGTCAACGCCGTCAGGGCCAGCAAAAAGCTCAGGTGCGGCCGGCCCGGATCGTGCCAGATCGGCGGCGCGAACAGGAACGCCAGCCAGGCGAGGAAGCCCAGGTTGAACAGGGCCGCCGGCCAGATCGTGATCGTCCCGGCCAGCCAGTAGGTCACGCGGCCGGCCGACCAGAGCAGGAACAGCCCGAGCAGCCGGCGTCGGTCGACGATGGCGCAGCCGGTGAATTCCGGCACGGCGGTGAGCAGGAAGCCCGCCACCGAGGCCAGCGCGAAACCGTAGATCAGCTCGTGGGCATGCCAGACCACTGGACCGCCGGGGACGTCCGGCATCGGCAAGCCGCCGGACAGCATGGCCGACCAGGCCGCCAGCAGGAACATGGCGTAACCGGCGGCGGCCAGATAGAAGGGGCGGAAGCCGCACAGGAACAGCGGCCTCGCGGCCAGACCGGGGATCAATGTTTGCCGCATGCGTGGGCTTTCGGTTTAAGCGAACCGCAACAGGACGCCATGGCATCCGTCGGCGGAAGTTGAACAAACTGAATCGGGACGGCCTTTTTGGTGGCTTCTTCAGTGGCCTCATCGGCGGCCGCTGCCGTGGGCAGCCCGAATCCTTCCCGCACCGCCGGGGCCTCCATGAACGCGGCCGTGGTTCGATAGATCCATTCCTCGCTACGACCCAGACGAGGCTGGTCGAGCCGGAACGCGCCGACGATGCGGCCAGGCTCCGGCGCCATCATCAGGATGCGGTCGGTGAGGCGCACGGCTTCCATCAGGTCGTGGGTGATCATCAGCAGGCTGGCGCCGCGCTGCGCCAGTTCCTTCAACAGCAGCGCGTACAGCTCCGCTTTCAAGCCGATGTCCAAGGCGGAAAACGGCTCGTCCAGCAACAGCAGGTCCGGCTCCAGCACGAAGGCGCGCGCCAATGCGACGCGGCTTTGCATGCCGCCGGAAAGCTGGTGCGGAAACTTGTCCAGGTCGTCGTCGCTCAAGCCCAGCCGGCGAGCGATGGCGCCGGCGCGGGCATCGCGTTCGGAATGCGCCACGCCGCGCGCCTTGAGTCCCAGGGCGATGTTGTCGCGCGCGGTCTTCCAGGGCAGCAGGCGCGGCTGCTGGAAGACGTGCGCCGGATTGCCGAAACCGTTGTCGATGCGGCCCTCGCTGGCCGTTTCCAGGCCGGCGATCAGATGCAGCAGCGTGGTCTTGCCGCAGCCTGACGGCCCGACCAGGGCGACCGCTTCGCCGGGCGCGAGGGCGAGGTCGATGCCGGACAGCACATCGGTGAGGCCAAAGCGGCGGCCGACGCCTTGCACGGTCAGGCTCATTGGACAGACCTCCAGCTTTCCACCTCGCGCTTGATCGGTTCCAGCACCAGGTATTCCACCGCCAGCAGCAGGCCGACCACGGCGGCGATCCAGGCCATGCTGGCGGCCGTATCGAGATGCGAACGCGACACCGCCAGCGCCGCGCCGACGCCGTCCTGGGTGGACAGCAGTTCCGCCATCACCACGATCTTCCAGGACATGCCCAGCGCTGCGATCCAGGCCGGAAACAGATAGGAGATCACATGCGGCATGTAGACGTCGGTCAGCGTCATCCGCAGCGGCAGGCGATAGGCGCGTGCCACGTCCTTCAACTGATCGTCCAGCGTGCGGGTGCCTTGCAGGGCGCCGACGAAGACGATGGGAAAGCAGGCGATGAACACGGTGAATACCGGCGTGGCGTCGCCGCTGCCGAACCACAGCAGGGCCAGCACCAGCCAGGCGATCGGCGGCATACCCACCAGCACGGTGACGATGGGCCGGGACATCATCGACGCGGTCATTGACAGCCCGGCGAGCAGCCCCAGCACGCTGCCCACCGCCAGCGACAGCGCGAAGCCGATCAGGGCGCGCTTGGCGGTCACCGCCAGTTCCGGCCAGGCCGTGCCTTCGGCCAGCAGGCCGGCCAGGGTATCGAAGGTGGCGAGCGGACTCGGCAAGACCAGATCGCCATAGACCTGCGCGCCCCAGTCCCACAGGGCGAAGAACAGCATCAGGCTGCTGATTGCGCCCCAGCCGCTCCACAGGTAAGCGGGGATGCCGGCGAGCCAGGCGCGCAGCAGGGTCATGGCCGAGTAGCCCTCTCCCCAACCCCTCCCCCGCTTACGGGAGAGGGGCTATAGAAACCAGCATCCGGCAGCTTGCCGCCCAGCAACGCCGGCTGCTTGGCATGCAGGCGCTTGAAGAAGGTCTCCAGTTCCGGCCGCGCTTCGGCGGCGGAGACGAAGCGCATCTGGCTGACCGCCATGGAATCCGCCACCGCTTCGGGGGTCAGCAGGTCGATACGCTTGGCGACCAGCTTGCCGCATTCGCCGGCATGGGCCTGGCACCATTTCAGCGAGGCGGCGTAGGCGGTCTGGAAGCGTTCGACCAGCTTCGCGTCCGCGCGCGCCTTGCCCAGCGCGACGATGCCGGCCTGCGGCATGCGCGCCTCGGACTTGTAAACGCGGCCCCATTCCTTCTGCAGATCGACGCCGCGGTACAGGTCCGGCGCGACCAGGCTGATCGGGAAGGATTTCGTTTTGCGCAAGGCCATCGACACCGCCGGCTCCGCCAGCAGGGCGTGGTCGACCCGGCGCATGACCAGAAGCTGCATGGCGTCGAGCGGACTGGCGACGTAACGCAGTTTGAAGTCGCGGCGCGGATCGATGCCCTGCCCTTCCGCCAGCAGGCCGAAGACGATATCCGGCATATCGGCGCGGAAGGGCATGGCGATTTCCTTGCCCTTGAAATCGGCCAGCGTCTTGAGCTTCGGGTCGCGCGACACCATCCACAGCACGCCCCAGGTGGAGACGTTGAGCAGGTTCAGCTTGACGCCCCGGTTGTACAGATTGGCCGCCACGTTGGTGGGCATCGCGACGAAGTCGGCCTTGCCCTCGATGGCCAGCACCCGCAACTGGTCCGGGTCCTTCCAGGGCACGAATTCGACCTTGTCGGCGATGTCCTTCAGCGCCCCGCTTTCCACCATGTGGATGAGCGGGTTGGACACCGAGGCGTAGGGTCCGGACAGGGTGAGCTTGGGCAGCTTGGCGGCGTGGGCGGCGCCAGTGGCGAGCAACAGCAGCAAAGCAAAAGCCATGGCGGCATGAATCAGACCAAACCTTCCCTCTCCCCCAGCCCCTCCCCCGCTCGCGGGGGAGGGGAGTACGGCAGCGCGGGAGAGGGTGCCGTTCGCAGTCAAACCGATACGCATCAGAAACTTCCCTTCAACGTCACATTGAAACTGCGTCCCGGCGCCTGGATCTCCCGGCCGGAAATGCCGTCGGTCAGATGATCGTGATAACCCTTGTCGAGCAGGTTGGTCAGCGAGGCATCCAGGTCGAGCGCGGCCAGCGTGCCGACCTTGCCGAAGCCCCAGCCGGCGGACACGTCGACCGTCGCGTAGCCGGCCGTTGCGTTCTCGGTGCCATTCGAGAAGTCGGTGGCGACGCGGTCCTGCTTCGCCACGCCGCGTGCCTGTGCATGCCAGCGCAGGCCGGTCGCGGCCGGCTGGCCGATGCCGAGGCGCAGTTCAGGCGCCGGCATCTGGTACATCGGCTCGTCGTCCTGCTCGTTGTCGCCGCGCAGCCAGGTGAAGGCGGCATCCATGACATAAGCGCCCAGCGGCCAGCTGGCGCCACCCTCGGCGCCGTAGAGCACCACCTTGTCCAGGTTCTCGGTCAGCTTGATCGGCAGGCCGGTGCCGGCATGGTTGGTTCCGGTGATGCGCCCGGCGATGAAGTCCTTCACCGTGGTGTGGAAGATCGCCGTGCGGTATTCCATGCCGCCCGAGCGCCCCTTCGCGCCGACCTCGAAAGAGGTGGAAAACTCCGGTTCCAGTTGCGGGTTGCCGACCACGTAATAGCCGTCGCCCCGGGCCGAGTCCTCGAAGCGTTCGCGCATGTCCGCCGCCCGGTAGGCCTGGCCGAGGTTGAGGTAAGGGTTGAAGGCATCGGACACCGCCTGCACCGCGCCGATGGACCAGGACAGGGTGCCGTCACGGTGCTTCAAACCTGTGGTTTGCGCCGAGGGGCCACTGCCCTTCTGTGCCGCATCGCCGACCACCTGATCGTAGCGAAGGCCGGCCTGAATTTGTGTGGCGCCCAGGCTGAATTCATCCTGCATGAACAGGCCGGTCGAGGTGATCTCGCCGTCGGAAAACGGGTCGTTGCGCACGTTGTTGTCGAACAGAGGCGCGTTGTTGTCTATGTGGCGCTCGGGGTCGCCGGTCATCCGCCAGGCGTCGACACCAACCGTGAGCAGATGGCCCTCGGCCACCGGCGTCAGGTAGGACGCGCGCGCGCCGGTCGTCTCGAAGCTGACGTCGTTGCGCACGTAGTCCCGGCCCAGGTTGGCGGAATAAGCGCGAATCTGGCGGAACACCTCCTGGCGATACAGCGCGGCCGAGACCCGTCCGGCGCCCAGTTTGCCCTCGATGCCCAGCTCGTAGAGCTCGCGCCGCTGCTCCGGCGAATGCAGGGTCACCGTGCCCAGCAACGGCGGGATGCCGGCGCCGCCGGGCTGGCCGCCGGTGCGCGCGGAACCGGGATACCAGACGTCGTCGTCACTGTGGCGTTGCAGGTTGAGGGTCAGGCTCAGGTCGCCAGACAGCCGGTGTCGCGACTTGAACAACAGGCTATCCGACTCGTAACCGGTCAGGTCCACCTTGCCGTCCGGCGCGTCGTAATCGCCCGCCTTGCGATGCGCCGCGCCCAGCACCAAGGCATGGTCGGCATTGCCGTAGCGTCCCAGCACGGCACCGTTGAAACCGTCGTCCGCGCTCGCCGCTCCCAGGCTGAAACGGCCATCCCAGCCGGGCGTTTTCCGGAATTCGGCCGCCGGCGTGATCAGGTTGACCACGCCGCCCATGGCGCCGCTGCCGTACAGCACCGAAGTTGGCCCCTTCACCGCCTCGGCGCGGTCGAGCAGCCCCAGGTCGAGGAAGGACGCAACGGCGCCGACCGGTTGCGCGGAGTTCACCCGCACGCCGTCCACCAGCACCACCACGCTTTCCTTCTTCAGGCCGCGCAGCACCGGATTCTGTCCCCAGGCGCCGTCGGTGTGGGCCGCCAGGCCCGGTTCGCCGACGAAAAGACCGCCGGCGACGCCGCTCATGGCGGACGGCGCCAGCGACTCGACCGCGTTGGCGGTGGCCAGCGGGTCGGCGGCGTAGCCCTTGGCGGTCACCTGAAGCGCCGGCAGGGTGATCTCGCCGCCGGCCCAGGCCGGCGAGGCCAGACCCGCGGCCAACAGCGCCATCCACCGGGATAACAGGCGGGCCCTTACGGGTTGTTGGGATGAAGTACCGTGAGGGCGCCGGGAAGGCGTTGCGCGCGTTTGCATGATTTCAGTCTCGTTCGATTGGAAGAGTGATGTGGCTGGCTGACAAGGCGTTGTCGGCGTGCCAGCCGTAGGTGTTGGTGTCGCCGCAATGGCGGTTGAATTTGGGCGGCCGAATCTTGTTCGGCAGGGCGGCGGAAAGCAGAACCTTGCTGCGGTTCAGCGCGCGCATGACGAGAAGCCGGAGTTCGCGCAGCTGCGGCGCGTCCTCCGGGAGTTACTGGTTTTCTTGACGAGCGCGGCCTGCGCGCCGGCCGACAGGCCGGTCGCCCAGTTCGCCCCGGCGAGCTGTTGGCGGATTGCCGCCAGCGCGTCGGAGGTCAGTACCTTGTCAATGGTGACGACCACGTTTTCCTCGGAAGTCGTTACGCAGGGTCAGAAGGTGTATTTCGCACCCGCTTCGAATGCCCGTTCGGGACCGGCGTAGATACCCTGACGCAGGCCGGCGATGTAGCGCTCGTCGGTCAGGTTCTTGATCGCGCCGAACAGCTTGAGCTGTTTGTTGACGTCATAGCTTCCGGTGAGGTCGACGGTGTAGTAGCTCGGGAGCAGGCCTGACCAGACGGAGTTGCCGCTGCCGGTAATCGGCGTGGTGTTGTTGCCGTTGCCGAACTGTTCATCGACATAATTCCAGGAGAGCGCAGTGCTGACCGGACCCGACGCGTAGCCAAGGCTCAGGTTCGCCAGCAGTTCGGGCGAGTAGGGCAGGCGGTTACCCTGGTTGATGCCGCCGCTGCGATCCTCGCGGTATTCCGAGACCGGGATCCAGGTCAGGTTGCCGTCGACGCTGAAGCCGTTGTTCCAGCGATAACCCATCGCCGCTTCCAGACCGCGATGCAGGGTGCTGCCGGCGTTGGCGTTGGTCAAGCCGCCCGAGATGGCCGGGGTGATCTGGTTGTCGAAGTCCATCTGGAAGGCAGTGAACTCGTAGCGCAGTTTGTCGCTGCCGCCGCGCACACCGAATTCGACGTTGATCGAGTGCTCGGCATCGAGTTGCTGATCCAGGCCGGTGACGATGGACTGCGAGTTCAGCGCCGGCGAGAAGGCTTTGTAGACGCTGCCGTAGAGCTGGGCGGCGGGGTTGAGCCGATAGGTCGCGCCAAGACCGGGCAGGTATTCGGTGTTCGAGCTGTCGCCGTTGTTCGCGGCTTTGCGGAGGTCTTCTCGTTCCTGCTCATAGCTTTCGATGCGCAGGCCGGGGGTGATCGAGAGCCGGTCGGTTACGTCGAAGCGGTTCTGCGCGAACAGGGCGTAGCTGGTGGCGGAGTCCACGCGATCGGTGGTAATCGTGCCGGTACGCGGGTTGGCGCGGGTCGCGGCGATACCCTGATCGACCATCTCTTCTTCCATGATGCGCACGCCGATTTCGGCTTCGCCGGTCACGCCGAAGAGCTTGTTGGCGACGGTGAGGCGGGAATCCAGGCCGATGCGGTCGAAGGAGCGGTTGTTGCCGTTGACAACGTCCGTGTAAACCCAACTTCCGGCGGCTGTCGAAGCGGCGCTGTCGACCGCGAAACGCCAGTAGTCGCGGTACATCTCGCTCCAGTACAGCACGGTGCTGAGGCTCATGCCGGGGCGGATTTCCCACAGGTGATTGATGTCGAGCGACTTGCGCTCGGTCAGGAAATAGTCATCCGGTGCGGGGTTGTATGAGGCGCCGGCGTTGAATTCGCCCAGGAACAGGCCGCGATACGAAATGTTGGCGTCGTTCTCGTAGTAGGTGAATTTCGCGCCCAGCCACTGGTCGTCGCCCAGCGCCATGCCGCCCTTGACCATCAGGTCCTGCATATCGAAGTCCTTGTCCTGGAAACCGTCGCTGGACGCGCGGGTGTAGAACAGGCCGGCCTTGGCCTCGCCGGAAGGCGTCGCGCCGCCGGCT
This sequence comes from Thiobacillus sp., assembly GCA_021166845.1. Classification (GTDB taxonomy): domain Bacteria; phylum Pseudomonadota; class Gammaproteobacteria; order Burkholderiales; family Thiobacillaceae; genus Thiobacillus. Next base: position 61,128 of record JAJPEP010000064.1, on the reverse strand, counting down.
TCGATGGTGGCTTCGCGGTAGTTGTTCGAGCCGGCGCGGCCGGACAAGGAGAAGCCGTCGATAGGGTCCTTGGTCTTGTAGTTGATGACGCCGCCGATGGTGTTGGGGCCGTAGCGCAGCGCCGCGGCGCCCTTCAGTACTTCGATTTCGTCCATGCGCTGGATGCGCGGGTTGTAGTAGCGGCCGTTGCCGACGAACAGGCCGGGCGCGACCGGCACGCCGTCTTCGAGGATCAGCGACTTGTAGTCGGCGGCATTCAGGCCGCGGATGCCGATGTTGGCGACGACGGCGGTTTCTTCCTCACCCTTGATGTAGACGCCCGGAACACGACGCAGCGCGTCTTCGGTGGAGAGCGGCTGGAGGCGTTCCAGTTGCTCTTTATCGATGATCGAGACAGAACCGGGCTGCTTGGCAATATCTTCTGCGCCGCCATAAATTACGTCGATGCGCGGCAAAACCACTTCTGTCTTTTCGTTGGCCAGTGCTATCGCTGGAGCTTGCAGCGCAGCTGCGAGTGCGAGCGGTAAGAGTTTCAGAGTGGGGTAAAAGGATGGGTGAGTCCGCATGAGTTTCTCCTGTTTGCAGATTTGTTGTTGTGCGTGGCTGGCTGACCGGAGGCTGGCTGACTGGGCGGGATGAGAACGGCTTATAAGATCGTTCGGGTTCGGTGGGTTTTTATTGCATACGTGCTCATTGAGTTTGCCTGGGGTCGGTGATGAACCCCAGCTTGGTAAGCCCGGCGCGCGCGGCGTCGGCCATGATCCGGGCGACGTTGCGATAGGCGAGATCACCGTCGGCGCGGATATGGATTTCCGGCTGCGGATTCTTCTGCGCGGCCAGATCCATCCGTGCCTGCCAGGCGGCCGCATCGACCGCTTCGGCGTTCCAGTAGACCGTGCCGTCGGCCTTGATCGACAGATTGATCGTTTCGGGTTTCACGTCGTTCGGCTGGCTCGACGCCTGCGGCAGGTCGACCTTGACCGCGTGCGTCAGCAAGGGCGCGGTGATGATGAAAATGACCAGCAGCACCAGCATCACGTCGATCAGCGGGACCATGTTGATTTCCGCGTTGTCGCCGTCGCCGGCGTCGTTCGTGAGTCCGCCGAAAGCCATCACGCGCTCCTGGCCGCGGGTGCGGCGTAGACGCGCGCTTCGTCGTCGTGGATGCGGGTGTTGTTGCGCACCCCGGTGGACATGAAGGCGAACAGGTCATGCGCGAAGCCGTCGACTTCGGTGAGCATCTGGCGGCGGGCGCGGTTGAAGAAGTTGTAGGCGAGCACGGCGGGGATCGCGACGGCCAGACCCAGCGCGGTCATGATCAGCGCCTCGCCGACCGGGCCGGCGACCTGGTCGAGGCTGCCCGAGCCCGACATGCCGATGTTGACCAGCGCGTGATAGATGCCCCACACCGTGCCGAACAGGCCGACAAAGGGTGCGGAGGATGCGATCGACGCCAGCATGGTGTGGCCGTATTCGAGGCGCGCGGTGTCCTGGTTGAGCGCGCGGCGCAGCGCGCGGGTGAGGAATTCGTCTTCCGAGCCGGATTCGATCAGGCGCTGCCCGGTCTTGTTGCGGTACTGCTCGGCCGCCTTGAGCCCGTGGTGGGTGAGGTGCGAGAACGGGTCGTTGACCCCGTGGTTCTGCAGGTAGTCAGTCACCGACGCGAGACCGGGGGCCTCCCAGAAACGCGCGAGGAAAGCCTGCGCGTGCTTCTTCATGCGCCAGTTGGCGAGGCTCTTGCTGACGATGAGATACCAGGTGACGACCGACATCGCCAGCAGCACGACGAGCAGGAAGTGCGCAAGGCCGTCGGCCTGCGCGATGAAGTGGGCAAAGCCCAGTTGGGTTGAGGTTGCAGCGGTTTCCATGACTTAACTCCTGAGGGTGAACTGAATCGGCACGATGACCCACGCGGCCACCGGCTTGCCGCCCTGGCGTGCGGGCTCGAATTTCCAGCTCGACTGCACCGTGTGCATGGCGGACTGGTCGAGGCGCGCATAGCCGCTGCTCTTGGCGATTTCCAGGCGGGCAACACTGCCGTCCGGGTTGACCAGAATGTTGAGGCGCACCAGGCCTTCCTCACCCAGCCGCCGCGACAGATGGGGATAGGGCGGTTTGGGGTTGGCCAGGTAATCCGCCGGCCGGGGAGGCGTGGCGGGCGGTGGAGGCGGCGACGCAGGCCTGGGCGCTTCCGCCGCGACCGGCGGCGCAGGCGGCGGCAGCACCTCGGGCACGGGTTCGGGCGCCGGGTCGGGTTTGGGCGCTTCGACCACCGGTTGCGGTGTCGGCCGGGGGGACTCGGCCACCAGTACCGGCGGCGGAGGCAAGGGCTTGACGACAGGCTTGGGCGGCTGTGGCCTGGGTGCGGGTTCGGGCTGCGGTCGCGGTTCTTCGGTATCGGGTTCGATCAGGCTCACCGTCAGCGGGCGCGGCGGCGCAACGGGTTCCGTCGCGTTCGGTGCGAACAGCAGCAGGCCGAGCAAGCTGGCGTGAGCGAGGCTTACTCCGACGAGAGGGGAGGGCGAAATACGCGTGCGCTGGAACGTCGATCGGGCTCCGCGCGGCGGTTCCGTGAGGCCGTGTTTCAGTGCCGGCGAAGCGGTAAGCGTGGCAGTCATCCCAGGCATGTCCATGAATATCTAACAATGCTGGCTGGGACCGCGGTCCATGGCTGGCTACGACCCTGCTTGACAGGGGCTTTTACGCAGCCCGGACGGAGACCGTCAGGGCGAATCGTAATCAAAATTAGTAATGATAATAATTCGTATTATGTAAGTCAATAGTTGGGTGATAAGTCAATAGTTGGGTGAGCATGGCCCGCCGGCGGCACAACGACGATGGCCGGGATGCCGGCTGGGCTCACCCTTGTGGCGCGGCAGCGCTCAGGCGGTGAGGATCAGCTTGTTGGACGCGGTGAGGCGCAGCAGGTATTCCCGCTCGGCGTGGACGATCACCACTACCTTGCCGCCTGCGAACAGATCTTCGCTGCGGAAACGCGGCAGGGCTGGCGGGTCTTGCGGCTGCGGGACAGGCGCGGGGGGCTTGTCGTTCACGATTCACCAGACGAAAAATTGCTGGTACCAGGCCCACAGCGGCAGCGCGGCGGCGAGGGCGACGCCGATCGGCGCGGCCCAGCGCCGTCCGCCCGCCGCCGCCAAGCGCCAGGCCAAGCTGGCGGACCAGAGGCCGGCCAGGGCCAGCAGCGTGAGCCGGGCCGGCGCGGCCCAGGCCAGCACGATGCCCTCGCCGAACAACTGGCCGGTGGTGAGCAGGGAAAGCCCCACGAACACGCTGGCCCCGGCGAAGGGGATCAGGGCCATGGCCAGGCGGGTCCAGTGCGTCCCTGCAAGGGCGGCGGCCAGCCGCAGGCAGAGCCAGATCCAGCCCCCGACGGCCAGGGCGGTCGCGCCGATGTAGGCCAGCAGCATGCCGCCGTCGAGCCAGGTGAAGGCGTCGTTCAGTTCCGGGTAGTGGGTGAACAGCCACCACTGGCCGGGGGTGTCCAGCGCCCACCAGAGTTCCCGCTCGATCAGCCATTCGGCTGCTCTCTGCTTGGCGGCGACGAACCAGGGGCTGGCGCTCCACTGGAAGGCGCCGAGGGCGACGCCCAGCATGCCGAAGGCGAGCAGGCGCGCGGGCCAGCGATCCTGGGGCCCGGCCTTCGGGCCGGCATCGGGCAGGCGCAGGATTTCCCGTTCCGGCGAGCGCAGTGCCAATTGCACCGCGTCGCGCTGCCCGGCGCACTGGCCGCACATGTGGCAGGCGGCGGCGGACTGCATGCGGCGGATATCGATCAGCGGCGCGCAGCGCACCGGCGCGCCGGACTCGGCGGCGTCCCAAGCGGCCCGGTCCACGGCGAAGTGCAGCGGGGCGATGCGCGCCAGCAGGCCGAACACGCCGGACACCGGGCACAAATGGCGGCACCACACCCGTTTGTTCTTGCCGTACAGCAGGCCGACGGCGATCGCGGCCAGCGTCGAGCCGCCCAGGACCAGCAGGGCCGGCTTGGGATATTCGTAAACGCTGGTCATCTGGCCGAACACCGTGGTCAGCACGAAGGCCAGGAACGGCCAGCCGGCCCACTTCAGCCAGCGCGGCACCGGGCGGCCGAGGCCGAACTTCGAACTCCATTCGGTCAGCGCCCCTTCCGGGCAGAACAGGCCGCACCAGACCCGGCCCAGGGTCATCATCGACAGGATGACGAAGGGCCACCAGATGCCCCAGAACAGGAACTGGGCGAAGCGGGTGAGGTTGTCGAGGATGTGGTCGTCTTCGCCGGGCAGGGGCAGGAAGGCGGGCCAGGCCACCACCACGACGTAGAACAGCACCACCGCCCATTGCAAGGCGAGGATGCTGCCGCGGTGGCGGCGCAGCCAGAGGCCCAGCCGGGCCAGACGGTCGCCCGCGCCGGCTGCCGGCCGGTAGGCCGAGCCGCAGGCGCTCATCGCCGCGCCCCCGTCGGCCTGGCCCGCAACGCCAGGGCGAAGGCCAGCCCCCACCACAGCGCCAGCGCCAGGTAGCTGAGTCCGGCGGGCTGGGCGCGCCAGCCGGTGAAGGCGGCGATGAGGCCGCCGGCGCGGCTGCCGTCATCCAGCAGGAAACCGGCGTCCCACAGAGGGTCGGCCAGCGCCGGCAGCGCCTCCAGGCCGATCAGCTTGTCGAGGCCGTCCACCAGCAGGGCGCCGCCCAGCAGCAGCAACAGCATTTCCGTTGCGCGGAAGAACAGCCGCCAGGAAAACCAGCGCGCGCCCCGCACCAGCCCGGCATATGCCGCCAGCGCGAGCAGGAAACCGGCGACGCCGCCGGCAAGCAGGTCGGCGCCCGTGTCGTTGCTGGCGGCGCCATACAGGAAGATGACCGTCTCGGCGCCCTCGCGGCCCACCGCGATGGCGGCCAGCAGCGCCATGCCGGCCCAGTGCGCGCGTTCGGCGGCGGCGGACATGCCGGCCTCCAGTTCGCGCTTGAGGCCGGCGCCGTGACGGCGCATCCACACCACCATCTGGAAGATCAGCGCGGCAGCGACCAGCGGCATGAGCGCCTGGAACCACTCCAGCGTAGTGTCGTCGGCCCAGGCCCGGATGCCCAGCAGCGTCAGCGCCAGCAGCACGGCCAGCGCCAGGCCGGCGCCTACGCCGCCCCATAGCCAGCGCAGCGCGCGGCGGCGCTGGTCGAGCAGCAAATCGGACTGGGCCGAGAGCCAGCCGTGCAGGATGCCGACGACCAGCATGGCTTCGATGGTCTCGCGCCAGACGATGAAGGCGGCGTTGCCCATGATCTACTCTCCTTGAATCTCGGCCCGGCCTTCCGCCAGACGGGTGAGTGCGGCGGCGAAACTGCCCACGCCGGAGCTTTTCACCAGCACGCAGGGCTTGCCCGCCTGCTTGCAGTGGCGCTTCAACTGGTAATAGGCGGGGTGGCTGACGCAGTCGGTGGGGCAGATCACCGCGTCTGATGAGGCGAGCAGGTCGGGCAGGCGCGACAAGGCCTCCTCGCGGCCGCCGTCGTGGTGGATCAGGCGCACGCCGAGGCGCTCGGCCAGTTGCCGGTACTGCGGCAGCAGCGGGGTGCGGCCGCCCACGCACAGCACGCAGCGGCCGCGCAGTGGCTGCGGGCAGGCGGCGCACTCGGCGGAACAGGCGCCGGGCTGGCCGGCCTCGCCGAGCCAGAGCCGTTCCAGGGCATCCCGCTCGGCCCGAGCCGCGTCCCGCTCTTCGCTCAGGCGCCGGTTATCTTCCTCCAGCGCAGCGGCGCGCGCGGCGGATTCGTGCAGACGCACGGCCGCCGCCTCAAAGGCCTGCAGGCGGCGGCCCATCTCGATCATGGCGGTGCCGTTTTCCAGGACTTCCAGACGGGCGCGCAGGGGATAGGCGGCCTCGGCGCGCTTCAGGTTTTCCGCCACTTCGCCTTCCAGCCAGTGGATGCGCGCGGCCTTGTCGGCCAGTTCCCGGGCCTGGCGTTCGCCGTCGCGCCGGGCCTGGCGCTGCAGTTCGGCATGCTCCCGCTCCAGGAATGCCAGTCGGCGCAGATCGGCGGCCTGGCCGGCGCCGACCTGGTGCGACAGCATGTGGATGTCCTCGTAAATGACCTGGCGGGTCTCGCTGCTGGCGTGCTTGTGGGTGATGGCGGCCCACATGGCGCCGGCCACTTCGCCGCGATCAAGATGCCGCCGCCACATGGCGCGCACCTCGGCGTCGCTCCTGGCCTGGTCGAAGCGCGTCAGCAGCAGCGCGTGCTTGCGGTCCATGCGCTTGTGCATGGCCTCGGCCGCGCCGTTGCGGGTGCAGGACAGGGAGACCGCCTCCACGTGCAGCCGGTAGGGGTCGATGCCGCGGCCCGCGAAGCCGGACTGGCGCGCGATCTTGCTCAGGTCGTCCAGGTTCAGGCAGGTGCCCACCACCGGGCAGTGGTGTTTCTCCTCCAGTTCCCAGAGCTTCAGGCGGGTCGCTCTTCTCCCTCCCCCTTGGGGGGGGAGGGCCGGGGAGAGGGCGGGCGATTGTGCTGCAATCGATCCCATCCTCTCCCCCAACCCCTCTCCCTTCAAGGGGAAGGGGAGAAAACCGTGGCGCTCACACATCGCGACGCCCTCCTGCCCCACCCCGAACGGCCTCCAGCGCCTCGCCCATGCGCCCGCACAGGCAGCGGGTGTCGTAGTCCAGATCCGGCTGCCCGGTCAACCGATCGAGCAGGTGCGCTGCGTGGCGGTCGGAATGCAGGCAACCGGTCAAACGGTGGCGCATGAGGGGATCGAGGGCATCGGCGAGCAGGACTTGGGTCATGGCGGGTTTCTTATTGCGCGACGATGCGGCCTTTTGAGGTGTCGGGATGGAATTCGTCGAAGAAGTCGTATTCGCCCGGTTTCAGCGGAGCGATGACCACGAAGGACCGGGCGCCGGGGGCCAGCACTTTTTCCTTCCTGAGTTGCAGGCTCTCGAATTCGATGGGCTCGCGCCCCTCGTTCTTGATGACGATCTTGAAGCGCACCCCGGCGGGGACCGCCAGGGTGGCCGGCTGAAGCCGTCCGTCCTTCGCCACCACCGTATAAGTGGGCAGATCGGCGTGGGCCGCCCCGGCATACAGGGCGGCGAGGAGGAGCGGGCGGATGAGCCGGTGTTTCATGATGTCTGTCTCAGAATGTGAGCTGGGCGCGCAAGCCCAGGATGTGGGCGTCGTCCGCGCTGCCGTCGGCCCCGGCGCGGCGGATGAATTGATAATCCGGGGACAGCTCGAACTGCGGGTTCACGCGCCAACGGTAGTACAGCTCGGCGAGTTGCTCGGCGCCGGAGAGGGCGGGGTTGGCGGTTTTGTAGCTGTCCGAGGCGGCGAGCCAGCCCACGGCCAGGCCGACGCCGTCGGCACCGCGATCCCAGTAGTTGCCGGAGAATTCCGCGCCCAGGGTGAGCGCCCGGTCGAAAGCCGGGTTGCCCTGCATGCCGTGGCCGTAGCGTCCCCACAGGGTGATGCCGTCGCCTACGCGCTGGTCGGCGGACACGCCCCAGCCGCTCTGCGCCTCCAGGGTGGCGCCGTCGAGGTGCGTGGCGCGGCCGTTGCGCCAGGCATAGACGCGGTAGTTGCCGGCCAGCCCGCCGAAGAAGCGCTGCGCGGACTCCGCCTGGAGGATGATGAAGGGCTGTTGCAGGCTGTCGCTGAAGGCCGCGCCGCTGTCGGAGCCGAACACGCCGAGGGATACGCCCCAGCCCAGGGGTGCCTGGGTGTCGTCGAAATAGGCCAGCCGCACGCCGGGGGTGAAGCCATAGGCGTCCACGCCGGCGCCGCCGCCCGCGTCCAGCAGCGGGTTGTGCACGAAGGCCAGATTCATGAAGCGCACCGTCTCGTCATCGGCGGCGGCGTTCTGGTCGAAAAACAGGAACGGGTCGATCTTGCCGAAGTTGAGCTCCAGGTGCTGCCGGCTCCGGTCCAGGGGTTTCTCGTCCAGCGGCACCGAAAGCTGGTACCAGGCCTGGGCCAGGATAGGCGAGGCGTCGTCGGCCTGGCTCACGCCGCCCAATTGGAAGGCGGTGGCGTTGGGCACCGAGAACATGGAGTTGAGGCTCGCCAGACCGTCGCCCTGGCCCATGCGGAAGTGGAAGAACAGGCTGCCTTCGGTGTTGCCAAGGCTGCCGCCGGGCAGGCTCACCTGGGCGTCGCCGCGCCACGAGAGTTCGCTTTCCGCGTCGCCCGTGGTGGTGGCGCCGCCGTTGGCGTGTTGCGCCACGGTGGTGAAGGACACGCCGGCGGCAATGCCCTCCAGGGCATCCACCATGCGCGCCTGTTTCTGCATGCCCAGGGCCTGGAATTCCACGGCCTTCAGTCGGGTGGCGATCTCCGGTTCATCCTGGGACAGGCGGTCGCTGGTCACGGCCTCTTCCAGCTTGGCATTGGCGCTTTCCAGCTGCTTCACCCGGGTTTCCAGGGCGGCGGCGGGCGGGGCGGCCAGTTGACGCTCCAGCTCGGCGTTGCGCGCCTCCAGGTGGGCGAGGCGTTCCTGCATCTGTTGCAGGGCCTGGACCACTTCGACGGGCAATTCGGCCGCGCCGACGCTTGTGCTGCCGGCCAGGGCCATGGCCAGGATCAGGGGTTTCAGGGCGCGCATCAATAGCCCCCCCGCTTGCCGATGCCGGCGAAGGTGAAGTCCCATTCCACGGTGAACCGCTTGAACCAGGGCCGCACGCCGGTGAGGCGGTCGGTGTGGCGGTGGAAGTGGTGGCCGGCGTGGTTGCCTTCGTCGTTGGGCGGCAGGATGCTGAACTTGACGCGGTACTTGCCGGGCCCCATCAGCTTGACGTTGTCGCCGTAGTGCGGGCCGTCGGAGGCCACCATGGGCAGGAAGTCGCCCTTGATGCACTCGCCGCCCTGCTTGCAGACCTCGTACTTCACCAGCAGGTAGGGAATCCAGTCGCCCTCGGCGAAGCCGTTGGGATTGTTGCCCAGAGCGCGGATGTCGGCCTCCAGGTGCACGTCCGCCTGGCTGGCGGGCAGCATCTGATGGCCCATCACGGATTCCATCTCCACCGGCTGCAGGTAGACGCCGGCGATTTCCATGCCGCTGCGCTGCTGCGGGGCGCCGATGGGGTATTCCGCCGCCAGGGCGGCGGTGGACAGGCTGGCGGCAAGGGCCAGGGCGGACAGGTGGCGAACGATAGCCATGAACTTCTCCTTCTCAGTTGGGGCCAATGAAAAAATTGCGTTGGCTGGCTACTGGGGCGGAGAGCCCGTTGGCTTGCTGAACCCGGACGGGCCGGGTTTGTTTCGTCGGGATCGGCTTGCCGTTGCGGGTTAGCGCAATGGATAACGCTCGCCGGCATGCTCGATCGGCACGCAAAGCCGATCCCGAAATCGTCCCGCATCACCGCGGATGGGGCGGGTTCATGATTTTAATCATAAACGAGAATGGTTATCAGGCGCAAGAAAAGTTTTTATGATGTTTTTGTCCTGAAATGAGGCCCCGGCTTTCAACCAGGGCGCGAGCTGGGCAACCCGCTACGGCATGGGCGTCAGAGGCCGCCCCGATCCGTCGCATCGGTCGGGGCGGCGGCAGCCGTTTCGGGCACGTACACGATGGAGCCGTGCGGGAGCACCTTCCGTGTCGGGGGCGAAGGACAAACCGGGAACCAGGCTCAAGCGGCGGCTGTGCTCGGCTCCCCGGCCGGTGAGCGTGGTTGTTGACGCGTTGGCGTCTATACAACCACGGTCTGCCCCTTGCGGTTTAACCAGGAGCGGCGCAGCCGGCCGGGGCGTGCGAATCAAGGCGGGCTCGGGGCGCTCGATATCCAGATCCTCGGCGAGATTGAGGCAGGCCTCGCGCTCGGCGGGTGTGAGTTCGCTGTGTTCGGCCGCGCGCTCGAGCAGCAATTGGGCGGTGGCCTTGTTGCGCGCACAGGGGCGGCGCAGCATCACCAGCGCGGCGACCAGAAGCGAAGCAGTGGGGGAGGTTCGCATGATGATTCCTTTAGTGGACGGTGGATTGCGGGGTGGCGTTGACGGCCTCGGGGGTGCGCGAGACCGCGCGCCACTCGCACGACAGACGCCGACAGGCATCAGCAAGCTGCGAATTCGACGCATAGGATTCCATCCAGCGCAGGTGCTGCTCGACCATGCGGGCGAGCTTGCGGCAGCCGGTTCGCCGGTAGCGGCGCATCAGCCAGCGCGTGGCGGCGATGACGATGTCGGGGGTGTCGTGATATTGCGGTGCGGACATGCCGGTCTCCTTGGGTTTAGGTGGCTGGCTGGCGCTTTGCGCGTTGGCGGGCGGGTGGTGCGGTGGCGGACTTACTTGGTGAGAATCAGTTTGCCGTTCTTGGTGATGCGCAGGCGATAGTGCTCGCCGTTATGGCTGATCAGGATTTCCTGATTGCCCTGGAATAAGTAGTCCGTCGGGATGGTGCCCGGCAGAAAAGTTCGCGCGCCGGGCTCGGCCGGAGAATCGAGGGATGAAGGTGTTTGCGTTTGCATGGCTTGGGCGTCTGGTTTGGCTTGATCGGGTTTCATGTATGTTTGTGTTTGGCGAATGATAACCATTCTCATTAATGTGTCAAGCGGTGGCGGCAAATATTTGCAAAAGAGGGCGGATGGAGTCCTACAGAACAGCGGGCATGGCGAATGCGCGCTGGTTCAGCGCGGCGCGCGGGGGCGTGTGACTCAGCCGATTAGCCGAGTCCGGGAGGGCGAGGTGAATGCTTCATTCTCGACTGTGCGCGGCCTACACCGCGGCGAACCAGCCATCGGGCGAACGATCCGCGTCTGGCCCTGCGTTTATCCTTGCAAGCCGCCTGCGCGAGGGGGCCAGTCGCCGCGCAGGAGCGGTTGTGCGGCCAGCGCCTCGGGTTGCAGCGTGACGTGGTGGATGCCGTGCCGCGTGTCCATCAGCTGGCGTGCGGCGGCGAGGATGCCCGGCCAGTCGGTCAGGCTGCGGATTTCCAGGTGGGCCGACAGCGCGATGGTGTCGGACGAAAGCGTCCACACGTGCAGGTCATGCACCCGCAGCACGCCGTCGAGCCCGGCCAGATCCTGGCCGATGGCGTCGAGCCGGAGATCGAGCGGCACGCCCTCCATCAGCACGTGCACGACCTCGCGCAGCAGGCGCAGCGCCGAAACCAGAATCAGCGCCGCCACCAGCAAGGACAGCAGCGGGTCGATCGGGGTCCAGCCGGTGGCGACGATGACGATGCCGGCCGCGATCGCCGCCACCGAGCCAAGCGCGTCGCCCAGCACATGCAGCAGCGCGGCGCGGCTGTTGAGCGTGTGTTCGCCGCGGCTCAGCACCCAGGCGACGGCGAGATTGATCGCGAGGCCGATCACCGCGACGGTGATGACCGTGCCGCCGGCGATGTCGCGCGGGGCGCCGATGCGCTCGATGGCTTCGCGCACGATGAAACCGATCAGCACCAGCATCAAAAGGCTGTTGAACAGCGCCGCCAGCACTTCCGCACGCATCAGGCCGTAGGAATGACGCATGCTGGGCGGACGCCGCGCCAGCCAGGCCGCGGCGGCAGCCAGCCCCAGCGCGGAGCTGTCGGTGAGCATGTGGGCGGCATCGGCCAGCAGCGCGAGCGAGCCCGACCACCAGCCGGCCGCAGCCTCGACCCCGGCGAAGGCCAGCGTCAGCAGCAGGGCGACGAGCAGGGTGCCGTTTTGCGCCGTGTGAGGGTGGCTGTGGCCGGACGCGGCGCCGTGGTCGTGCTTATGCGCGGCCACAGTAATCGGTCGGGTCGGCTTGCAGGTTGAGGTCGGCGGAGTTTTGCCCCAGCCCGGCGATGTGGTGCAACGCGCTGACGTAGCGCGCCGATTCGCGTAGCTGGACCAGCGTCGGCGGCTGCGGGTGGCCGTGCATGCGCGCCAGCCGCGCGCGGGCGGGGGCGGGCCAGTCCACCTTCAGATTGTCCAGCACCTCGTCCGCCAGGTCGGGCCGGTTGCAGACCAGCGCCATGTCGCAGCCGGCGTCGAGCGCCGCGGCCACCCGCTCGACCACGCCGCCCGCCACGGCGGCGGCTTCCATGCAGAGGTCGTCGCTGAAAATCGCGCCGTCGAAGCCCAACTGGCGGCGCAGCAGCTTTTGCAGCCACACTTTTGAAAAACCGGCGGGCCGCTCGTCGACGTTCGGATAGATCACGTGCGCCGGCATCATCGCGGCCAGTCCCGCCTCGATCATCAGCCGGAACGGCGCCAGGTCGGCGATCGCCATGTCGGCCAGGGTGCGCTCGTCCACCGGGATCGCGACGTGCGAATCCGCCTTGACGAAGCCGTGGCCGGGAAAGTGCTTGCCGCAGGCGGCCATGCCGGCGTCCTTCATCCCGAGCATCACGGCCTGGCCAAGCTGGAACACGGCGTGCGGGTCGGCATGGAAGGCGCGGTCGCCGATCACCGAAGAGGCGCCGTAATCCAGGTCGAGCACCGGCGCAAAGCTGAAGTCGACGCCGTGCGCGCGCAGCTCGCTCGCCAGCACGAAACCGGTTTCGCGCGCCAGTTCGCGGGCGCGCTGCGGATGGTCGTTCCAGATTTCGCCGAAGGCGCGCATCGGCGGCAGGCGGGTGAAGCCCTCGCGGAAGCGCTGCACCCGGCCGCCCTCCTGATCGGCGCCGATCAAGAGCGGCGCGGGTTTGAGCGCGTGGATCTCGGCGGTCAGCGCGGCCAGCTGCGCCGGATCGCGGTAGTTGCGGGAAAACAGGATCACCCCGCCGACCAGCGGATGGGCGAGGCGGCGGCGGTCGTCGTCGGTGAGCTCGGTGCCCGCCACGTCGACCATCAAGGGGCCAAGGGTCATGTTGCGTTCTCCGAAGAAGAATTGGACTGCTCCAGCACGACAAACGCCAGCACCAGGCCGCCCTCGTCCGACAGCGAAACATGATGCGCCGTGACGCCGCGCGCGGCCAGCCAGGCGGCGAGCATGGGCGCGCATTGCAGGAAGGGCTTGCCGCACGGATCGCGCAGCACGGCGATGTTGCGCAGCGACACCGGCGCGCGCAGCCCGGTTCCCGCGGCCTTGGCGAACGCCTCCTTGGCGGCGAAGCATTTGGCGAGGAAGCGCGCCGGGTCGCGGCTGGCTTCATATCCTGCGTATTCGGCCGGGGCGAGGATACGGTTTGCGTAGGGCTCGCCAAAGCGCGCGAGGCCGCTGCGAATCCGCCCGGCGTCCAGCAGGTCGGTGCCGATGCCGTGGATCATGGCGATACCTTGACCGGCAAGCCGGCCGCGCGGATTTTTTCGGCGAAGGCTTCGAGCCATTCGGCGGGCAGCGCCGACAGCCTGCCTGCCTGCGGCTGCATCGAAGGCCGCGCCAGGCCATATAGCAGCACGCCCCGTACCGGGATCGATTGCTGCCGGATGCGCGCCACCGCGGCCAGATAGGCCGCCTGTTCCGCTTCCGATGGCGGCTTGCCGTCGAGCGCGAACACGCAGGTTTGCAGCCAGGTCGGGCACAGCCGTGCGGCTACGGCCAGCCGCTCGAACTGCCTGTCGGGTGAAACCCGCGTCTGATTGACGCTGCGCATGCCGGCGGCGGTCGCGCGGTCGAACTTGAACCATACCTCGCCGCTCAGCGCCGCCATTTTCCCGATGCCCTCCTGCACCCGCGGCCGGTCGGCCAGGCTGCCGTTGGTGATCAGCACCAGCTTGATCTTCCCGACCAGATCGAAGTCATTCATCACCCGGCCGATCAGCTCGATGACCTGAGGAAAGGCCTTGGCGCTGGTCGGCTCGCCGTTGCCCGACAGCGCGATGTCGTTCAGCCGCCGTGCGCCCTCGGGCACGCGCGTCTGCATGAAGTCGCCGTGGACGATGTCGGCGAGCATCGCGCGCAACTCGGCTTCCAGCTGCGCCAGATCGATCTCGGGCGCCGTGCCGCGCGTCAGGCCCGGCACCTGGCAATACACGCACGCCCAGTTGCAGGAGCTGTTGGGATTGAGGTTGATCCCCACCGACACCCCGCCCGCACGGCGCGAGACCACGGGATAGACATAGGTCATCCCCGCGCTGTCGCGGTTATGGTTGACGGGGGTGAGTAATGCAGGTTTTTTGATGATGCGCCTCGCTTTAAGCAGCTTTTCTGCCGTCACCCGCCTCGTAAGGCTGGATCAGCACATCGGCTGGCAGGCCAAGACCGGATGACAGATGGCGGATCATCTCCAGCGACAGCGGCCGCACACGATTGAGGATTTCCGCCACGCGTGCCCGGCTTCCAATATAAGGTTCCATATCCTTGCGGGTCAGTCCGCGTGCCTCCATCACGTGCAGCAGGAAAGCGACGGGGTCGGGATCGGGGATGGGATGATGCCGGGCCTCGTAGTTCTGGATCAGCAGGCTGAGCACTTCCAGCCGGTCGGCCTCGGGGCTTTTTTCCGGGGCATCCCACAGCGCTTCGGCTTCGGCCAGCGCCATTTTGTATTCTGCCTTGGTGCGTATCGGTTTCAGTTCCATTGTGTGACCTTTCATATCGTGCTGGCGTCTATGCGGTCATATTCCGCGTGGGTGCCGACAAAGCGTATAAACATCATGCCCCGGTTGTAATGCATGGCCACGATCAGCCGGTAGTCATTGCCCTTGATGTTGAATGCCACGCGGTTGTTGGGCAAAAAACTGGCATTGCGATAGGCCGCCTTGATATCCGCCGGGCTTTTCCAATCGGCACGACTGGCATCGGCGTACCAGGCCCTGAGCGGCATCTCGGCCTCGGGATGCTTGCTCCAGAACGCCCGTAGCTGGCTGATCGCGATGATGCGCATGACACAATGTAGCACGCTCCCATATCGGGAGCAAGCTGTTCTTGTTGCACTGCGGACGTGTCAAGGTTTTGGTGGGAAAGCACGCCGTCGTCGATGTGCTGCCCGATACGCCAGAATCCAGTCGCGGATGCGGAAGCTGCCGATCATTTGCGCTGAGTTCGCGTAAGCGTATGTTTGTATTGGCGGAAGCGGTGAGATTCGAACTCACGAACGGTTGCCCGTTGCCGGTTTTCAAGACCGGTGCAATCGACCACTCTGCCACGCTTCCTCGGCGCGCATTGTAGCGGGTTCGTCCCCCTTTGTGAGGCGAACCCGATGGCAATCCGCGCGTCGGGACGGATTGACGCGGCTTCAACAGCGGGTGTCGGGTTTTCGTTAATCCGCCGAAAAGCCGCCGCGCGCGAACATTGCAAACCCGAACAAAACCAATGCGTTGAAATAAATGCGCTACGGCCATGGGTTTGGCATAAATGGTGCTGGTCCGCAGGCACCCGAAACAAGCTGACACGATTCATGACCGATTTTTTCGATATGTTGAGCGCGATCGCCCGTCGCAGAAAAGTCGGAGAAGGCTCGCCGTTTGCTTCCGAGAAGGCCACCGATAAATGGCTGAAGGCTTTGCCTGCCGGCTCTGATTACGACGCGCATCATGTGCTGGTCGAGGGGCTGGAGCGTTTCAATGCGGAAAATGAAGTGGCTTCGCTCAGCCGCATGAAATCATTGATGAGGCTGGAAGAGGCGGGCCTGCCCCTGCAACGGGGCGTCGTCGAACAGTATGTGCGCAACCAGTCCTCGTTCCGGATGGCGCGCCAGGCCTTGTGGCGCGAATCGTGGGTGTTCTGGTCGCTGCTGGCGGAAGCCTGGCTTACGATGCTGAAGCAGGCTTACCGTACGCCGGCCAGTGCGGAACTGAAGCCCTTTGCCGCCGAGATCGCCACCCGTGTGCTGCGCTACGCCGGCCTGGTCATGCGCTGGAATTATCATCAGGCGCGCACGCCGTCCGCATCGGCCTGGCGCCGCATGCACAAGATCTATCGCCTGGTCGAGCGCGACGGTTTTGCGACGCAGACGGTGCGGATCGACGCGCGGTCCACCCACTGCGCGCGCGAATACATGCTGGTGGTGCTGATGGGGCTGGTGCATCCACTGGGCTACCGCACCCAGGAAATCGAGTCCGTTGCGCAGATATTTGAAGACTACGAGCCCTTGCCCCTGCCCGCAACCGTGCCACAGAGCGAGGTGCACACGCACATGGTGGACCTGTCGCGAAGCGACGGCGCCTGCGTGCTGGACCATGACTGGGTACGGGGCCGCCGCCTGCGCTACCTGGCCTTGCGCCCCTTGATCGATCATCTGAAAACGCTCGACCAGACCCCGGCTGTAGAGGGAAATAACGGGCTCGCCCAGCAGGTGGCGAGCCTGATCGAACGCGGCGGCATCCGCCGCAACCGTCAGCGCACGCACCGCTTTGGCCAGGTATGGGTGGCGGCGGGAATTGACAATATCCTGGCAGCCCTGGTCCGCCCCGATGCGGCCAGGACTCAGCCTGTCCTGGAGCCGTGGATGCTACGTGACGAGAGTACGGAGGGCATGGGCTTTGCGCTGCCCGAGGCGCCGGCGCTGCCGCATGGCCGCCTGGTGGCGGTGAGCTGGGATCCGTCCGAGAACGTCTGGCAATTGCTGGCGATTCGCTGGAACCGTGAGGAAGACGGTCAGCATCTGGTTGGCACCCAGCGCCTGTCACGTCACCCCAAGCGGGTGGAAATCTATTTCGAGCCGGATGAACAGGGCGGGGCGCAGGACAAGACCTGGGCCGTATTCATGCCGATGACCCATCTCGACCAGGGCATCAGCAACCTGCTGATTCCCAGGACGCATTACCGGCTGGGTGCGCCGCTGATACTGCGCGACGGCGACATGGTGTATCGCCTGCGGCTGGGTGAAGTGCAGGAGGCCCACGAAGGCTGGTTGCGCGTGAGCATGGACGTGATCGGGCGGGAGCAGTTCGCCGTCGCTGCCTGACGCAGCATGGGGCGTAAACTCAGCGCGTGCGGATATCGCCGAAATGAAAGTCGAATGAGCCTGTGCGGCGGTCGCTGAAATATTGTTCCAGCGTGGCGCGCACGGTGCGGAAGGCGATTTCGTCCCAGGGAATTTCGGCTTCGGTGAACAGCCTGGTTTCCAGTGACTCGATACCGGGCTGGAAATCCAGATCGAGCAGGCGGGCGCGGAACATCAAATACACCTGGTTGATGTGCGGCAGGTTGTACATGGTATAGAGGCCGCCGACCTCGATGCGCGCCCCGGCTTCTTCCCAGGTCTCGCGCGCCGCGCCTTCGAGCGTGGTTTCGCCGTTCTCCATGAAGCCGGCCGGCAGCGTCCACAGCCCGTATTTGGGTTCGATGGCGCGGCGGCACAACAGCACCTTGTCTTCCCACTCCGGGATGCAGCCGACCACCATTTTGGGGTTCTGGTAATGGATGGCGCCGCAGTCGGGACACACATGGCGCGGCAGATGGTCGCCTTCTGGCACGCGCAGCGCCACGGCGCTGCCACATTCACTGCAAAAATTCATGCTGCTTCCAATCTGCCGGGTTACGCGCCACGGTAACAAAATCCCCCCGCATCGAGCAAGGTGAAGCTGGCGCAGTTGTTGCCGCTTTAGTGGCTTTAGAGCGCGGCTGTTGCCGACTTGTCGGCTTTAGTGCGTGGTTGTTGCCGATTTATCGGCTTTACAACCACGGCCTCCCCCTTGCGGGGACAACCATGGCCTACCCTTTACGGGTGGAAGCGAGTGGCGCGAGCGATTATCATTCAAGACCATTTACCGTTGTGCTGATTACCCATGCGACCCTCCCACATCGAAACCATCCTCGACCGCGAATTTGAAAGCGCCGCCGACGGCTATCACACACCGGTGATGCTGTGGGGCCCGCCGGGCGTCGGCAAGTCGCAGATCGTCGCCAAGATCGCGCAGCAGCACAGCGTGCCGCTGATCGACATCCGCCTCTCCCAGATGGAGCCGACCGACCTGCGCGGAATTCCATTCCGCAGCGGCCAGCTGGTGGAGTGGTCGATCCCCTCTGTGTTGCCCGATGCCGGGCGTCACGGCCCGGCGGGCATCCTGTTTCTGGATGAAATCACCTCGGCGCCGCCCACCGTGTCGGCCGCGGCCTATCAGCTGATCCTCGACCGCCGCCTGGGCGAATACCAGGTGCCCGACGGCTGGGTGATCTTTGCCGCCGGAAACCGCCAGGGCGACCGCGGCGTGACCTACGCGATGCCGGCGCCGCTGGCCAACCGCTTCACCCATTACGAAGTCGAGGTTAATCTGGACGACTGGGTGGACTGGGCGCACAACGAGGACATCGACCCGCGCGTGATCGCCTTCCTGCGCTTCCGCCCCGATCTGCTGTTCAGTTTCGACCCGGCGCACACGCCGATCGCCTTCCCCAGCCCGCGTTCCTGGGAATTTGCCCACCGCGCGCTGCAGAAATTCGACCGCGCCGACTTGCTCGCCGACGCATTGATGGCCTGCGTCGGCCAGTCGGCCGGGCTGGAGCTGAAAACATTTGTCGACAACATGGCGCAGATGCCGGATATCGACGCCATCATCGCCGGCGATGAGGCGGAAGTGCCCCATGGCATCGACCTGCAGTACGGGGTTGCCGCCGCGCTGGTACGCCGTGCGCTGCAGGCTGCCGATAGCGCCAACGCTGCGGAGGTATACGGCAATATCCTCAAATACGCACAGCGTTTTCCGCAGCGCGAAATGGGCGTGATGCTGGTGTCCGACCTGCACCGTGCCGTCGGGCGGCCGCTGTTTGCCGTGCCGGCGTTTGCCGAGTGGGCCAACAGCATCACCGATCTGGTCCTGTATGAGCACTGAGCAACCTGACGCCCTGCAGCCGATCCTCACCAAGCTCGCGGCTGCGCGCACCCGTCTCATCATGGAGCGCCCTTTCCTCGGCGCACTGGTGATGCATCTGCCGCTGAAACCCGGCGGCGACTGGTGCACCACCACCGGCACCGACGCGCAGGCCTTTTATTTCAATCCCGCGTTCATCGAAAACCTCAACCTCGCGCAGACCCAGTTCGTGCTGGCGCACGAGGCGATGCACTGCGCCATGGGCCACCCCCACCGCCGCAATCACCGGGTAAAGCGGCGCTGGGACGTGGCCTGCGACCATGCGGTCAACCTCATTCTGATCGAGGAAGGCATGAAGCCGCCGCTGCACGGCATCCTCGCCGATCAGAACTTCATGACCCTGTCGGCGGAGGAAATCTACCCGCTGATTCCCGAGGACACGCCGGAGGAATCCTTCGATCAGCACATCTTCGACAGCGATGATGAGTCCGGTGCCAGCCCTGACGAGAACCAGCGTCAGGACAATCCAGACGCCGGCGAATCGGGTGGGCGGGGTTTGGAAGGCCAGAGCGAAGCCGAGGAAAAGGAGGGCAGCGGCAGCCAGGCTTCGCAAAAGCCCAACGAACTGTCGCCGTCCGAGCGCGAGGAACTCGCCGAGCAGTGGAAGAACCGGCTGGCCGCCGCCGCCCAGGCCGCGCGCCAGGCCGGAAAGCTGTCGCAGTCGATGATGCGCTGGGTCGACGGCCTCTTGGCGCCCAGCCTGCCGTGGCGCGCGTTGTTGGCGCGCTTCTTCGCGGTGAACCAGCGCGACGACTATTCGTGGCGCCGGCCATCGCGGCGCGAGGGCGACGCGCTGCTGCCGCGCCTGTCGAGCGAGGGCATCGAGGTGGTGGCGGCGATCGACACCAGCGGTTCGATCGGCGACGACGAACTGCGCCAATTCGTCTCCGAGCTCGACGCGCTGAAAGGCCAGGTGCGTGCGCGCGTGACGCTGCTGGCGTGCGACAACCACATTGCCGAAAATGCGCCGTGGGAATTCGAGCCGTGGGACACCATGCAGCTTCCCGCCGGGATCGCGGGCGGTGGCGGCACCGATTTCCGCCCGGTGTTCGACTGGGTCGAACACGAAAATCGCAGCCCCAACATGCTGGTGTATTTCACCGATGCCGAGGGCGACTTCCCCAAGACGCCGCCGAATTACCCGGTCATCTGGCTGGTCAAGGGCAAGGGCGCGGTGCCCTGGGGCGAGCGGGTGCAACTCAATTGAACCCGGCCGACGTCCAGTCCAGCCGCGTGCGCGGTTTTCTGTTCGAGCAGCTCGACATCCGCGGCGCCTGGGTGCTGCTCGGTCCCGCCTGGCGCGAGATGATCGCGGGGCGCGATTATCCCGAACCCGTTGTCGAGCTCCTGGGCCAGCTGGCGGCGGTGGCCACGCTGATTACCGCCAACCTCAAGCAAGCCGGACGACTGACCTTTCAGTTGCGCGGCGAAGGCGCGGTATCGCTGCTGGTGATGGACTGCGACGAGCAGCTGCGTTTGCGCGGTATGGCGCGCAGCGCGCCGGAAGTCTCCGCGGGCAGTCTGCCGGCCCTGCTGGGCGATGGCGCGTTGACCCTCACCCTCGACACCGCAGGCATGCGCCAGCCCTACCAGAGCCATGTGCCGCTGCAGGGCGATAACGTGGCGGCGGTGTTCGAGCATTACCTGACGCAGTCCGAGCAGACGCCTACGCGCCTGTGGCTGGCGGCCAGCCACGAGACCGCCGCGGGCCTGTTCCTGCAAGCGCTGCCTGGCGCGGATGAGCGCGACGCCGACGGCTGGAACCGGGTGCAGATCCTGGCCGGCACCGTGCGGGCGGAGGAATTGCTCGACCTCGGCTCGATCAAACTGATCGAGCGGCTGTTCCCGGAAGAGGACGTGCGCGTGTACGACCCGCGCCCGGTCAGCTACCACTGCCCGTATGATCCGGCCAAGATCTATTCCATGCTGCGCAGCGTGGGACGCGCGGCATGCGAGTCCATCCTCGCCGAGCATGGCGAAATCCGGGTGCACGACGATGTCTGCAACCATGAATATGTGCTGGATGCGGAGGCCGTGGCCGCGCTTTTCAAGTGACACGATCCCGGATGTCCATTGAAATGCCTGTTCAAAAATGTAGGCGCGGTTGGCGCGGGTGGGTGATTCGGGTTACATGAAAGGATGCATGATGCGGACAGGATGGATGCTGTTGGGACTGCTGGCCGTATCGGCCGGCGCATGGGCGGATGAGTCGCGCCGAGGGAAGGGGGGCAGGAAAGCGGATGGCGTATCGGAATGCGCTGGAACAAGGGGAATTCACTGAAGTCATCCGTTTTTTGCTTGAGCGCAGCGGCTTGTCCGCGCCATGAGGCCTTCGCATGTCTTCGCTTCTCGCCGGACTTGTTGTTATCCGGCAACACATTTTCCCTGCAACAGAAGAAATTTAATAGATTGTGGTTTTCTTTTGCCGATTTGCTAGAATCCGCGCGTCGGCTGGATCACAAGTCCCGGACCGATCTCTGGTGTGGGTTTTAATATATTGTAATTTAAGGGAAATCAAATGAAATATTCCGTCCTCCTGGCTGCTCTGCTGGCTGTTTCCATGACCGCCTGTGGCCAAAAAGAAGAAGCCGCTGCGCCTGCCGAAGCACCTGCTGCTGAAGCCCCCGCTGCTGAAGCGCCTGCTGCCGAAGCGCCCGCTATGGAAGAAGCCGCTCCTGCTGAAGCCGCTCCTGCCGAAGCTGCTCCTGCCGAAGGCGAAGCGGCTCCCGCTCCTGCTGCCCAGTAATTCCGGGTCAAGGAACTAAAAACCGGCCTTCTGGCCGGTTTTTTTTCGCCTGTGTTTTGCTGCGGCGGGTACGTGCGCTACTTAAGTTAGAAACCTGTCCAGTCTGGCTATGGCCTCAACCAGGCGCGGAAGCGGCTGCGTGTAGGCGATGCGCAGATAGCGCTGCGGCTGGTGCTGGCCAAAGTCGAGGCCTGGAGTCGCCGCCACACCGACCTGTTCCAGCAAAGCCTGCGCAAAACCGAAGCTGTCGCCGGTATGCGCGCTGCAGTCGGCATACAGATAAAACGCTCCTTGCGGTTGGGCGGGGATGACGAAGCCGCGTTCGCGCAGAGCGGGAAGCATGAAATCGCGGCGTACGCGCAATTCAGCCTTGCAGATTTCAAGCTCATCCAGGGTTGCGGGCGAGAATGCCGCCAGCGCAGCATGTTGCGCCGGGGTGGAGGCCGCCAGAAACAGGTTCTGCGCCAGCCGCTCCAGCGCCGCCATGGCCCAGGCTGGCGCCACCAGCCAGCCGAGCCGCCAGCCGGTCATCAGGAAATATTTCGAGAAACTGTTGATGACGAAGACGTCGTCCCAGCGCGCGGCGCTGTGCTCGGCGCCGTCGTAGGTCAGCGCCAGGTAGATCTCGTCGACGATTAGCGCCACGCTGCGGGCGGTGCACCAGTCGTGGATGCGTCCGAGTTCGCCCGGAGCGATCACGGTGCCGGTTGGGTTGGAGGGGCTGGCGATCAGCACGGCGCGGGTGGCCGCGGTGGCGTGACGCTGGATGGATTCGAGCGTGAGCTGAAAGCCGCTGGCGGCATCGACCGCAACGGTGACGGCGCGCGCATCGCAAAAGCGGACGAAATGGCGGTTGCAGGGATAGCCGGGGTCGGCCATCAGAACCTCGTCGCCGGGGCCGGCCAGCAAGCCGAGCGCCAGCAGCAGCGCACCCGATGCACCCGGGGTGACGACGATGCGCGCGGGGTCGACCGCGGCCCGCCAGCGGCCTGCATAAAATCCGGCAATGGCTTCGCGCAGTGCCGGCAGACCCGGGGCGCCGGTGTAGTGCGTGTGGCCGGCGCGCAGCGCGGCGACTCCGGCCTCGACGATGGGGACGGGGGTGGCGAAGTCCGGCTCGCCGATTTCGAGATGGATGATGTCGCAGCCGACGGCTTCCAGCGCCTGCGCCCGCGCCAGGATGTCCATCACATGGAACGGCGCGATGCCGGCCACGCGGGCGGCGGTGCGGGACTCAGGCATGGGCTTCCAGTCGCGCCAGCGGATGCTGGCGGTAGAACTGCTGCAACTGCCGGTAAATCGCCGGGTATTCGGCGTCGAGCAGGCGTGGCGTCTCGAAGAACACCTCGGTCAGCACCGCAAAAAACTCGGCAGGGTTGGCGGTGGCGTAGGGATCGATCGCCGTGTCCTCACCCGCATCGACACGGGCGCACAAATCCTCATAAGCCGCGCTGAAGTCGCTCGCCCAGGCGGCGGCATCCATGCCGCGATGCAGCGGCGGAAAGCCGTTGGCGTCGCCGTTCAACATGTCGAGCTTGTGCGCGAACTCGTGCAGCACCACGTTGACGCCGTCGGCCTGGCCGCTGGTTTCAACGTCGGCGATCGACAGCACCAGCGGCCCGCCGTGCCAGGACTCTCCCGCCAGGATGTCGCGCGAGCGATGCACTACTCCGGCCTCATCGATTTCCTCGAGGTCGCGCAGGAATTCGTCGGGATAGAGAATGATCTCGCTCCAGCCGCGGTAGCTGTCCTCGCCGAGGTTGAGCGTCAGCAGGCAGGCCTGCAGGGCGATGATGTATTGGGTGGCATCGTCGACGTCCGCCCCGCCGGCGGCGGAAAACGTCTTGTCGTGGATGAACAGGCTGGCGGCTTCGCGCAGGCGCGTCCGCTCCGGGGCATCGAGTCCGCGCAGGATCGGCAGGGCGGCGACCGTCGCGTCGAAAGCCGCGGGCGGGATGGCATGCCGTTCGAGAAGGCGGGCGCGCCGCCAGCGGGCGAACCAGTTCATCGACTCATTCGTCGGCGTCGAGCAGGCGCGCGGCGTCCGCGTCCGGATGGTCGAGTTCGACCCGCTCGATCTGCTGGAAGCGGCGGCTGATCTTGTCGCTGGAGATGCGCACCTCGCCCACGTCCTTGTTGGCCTGCTCGATGTGGGAGGCGAGCTTTTTCATGCGCTCGTCGAAGCGCGCGAAGTCCTTTGCCAGCTTGGAGAGCTCGTCCTTGATCACGTGCGCCATGCGCCGGGTCTCGGAATCGCGGATCACCGCCCGCGCGGTGTTCAGCACTGCCATCAGCGTGGTCGGCGAGGTCAGCCACACGCGCTTTTTCTGTGCGTGCTCGACCAGATCCGGATGGTAGGCGTGGATTTCCGCAAACACCGCCTCGGCTGGCAGGAACATCACCGCGCCGTCCGAGGTTTCGCCGGCGACGATGTATTTCGCGGCGATGTCGTCGACATGTTTTTTGACGTCCGTCTTGAACTGCCGCTTGGCCGCATCGCGCTCGGTCGCCGGCAGGCTGTCGTCGAACATGCGGCTGTAGTTTTCCAGCGGGAACTTGGAGTCGACGCACACCGTGCCGGTCGGCTCGGGCAGGATCAGCACACAATCGGCACGCGCGCCGCTTTTCAGGGTGTGCTGGAATGCATAAGCATCGGGCGGCAGGCTGTTCCGCACCAGCGCTTCCAGCTGGACTTCGCCGAAGGCGCCGCGCGAGCGCTTGTCACCCAATATCTCCTGCAACGACACGACGTTGGACGCCAGCCCCTCGATCTTCTTCTGCGCCTCGTCGATCACCGCCAGCCGCGACATCACCGAGGTAAAGGTCTCATTGGTTTTCTTGAAGCCTTCGTCGAGCCGCTCGGCGACCTTGCCGGAGATTTCGTTGAGCCGGCCGTCGACCGTCCGCGACAGCTGCTGCACGCGCTCGCTGAACTGCGCGGTCATGCCTTTCAGCGTGTCCTGCAGCATGCCTTGCTCGGCGCGTCCCTGCTCGATCAGCTTTGCCAGCATCGCGGCCTGGAACTGGCCGAGGTGGCTGGTGACGGTTTCCCGGGTTTCCGCCAGCCGCTCGGTCTGCGCGATCTGCAGGGCCGCCAGCTGGCCCTGCATGCGGTCGGACTGCTGCGCGAGGCCCGCGTGCAGGTCGGTCAACACCGCGCGATGACGGGCTTCCATGTCCTGCGTCAGCAAGGCGGGCAGCCCGGTTTGTTCCCGCCGCAGCGCATGGATGCGCAGCAGCAGGAAAACCGTCGCGAAAATAAGGGCGGCAAGGCCGACGAGGAGGCCGATTTCTATTGGGCGCATGGCGTCGATTTTACCCGCGACCCATGTAAAAAAGCCCGGCGCGAAGCCGGGCTTTTCGTCACGCAGCCCGGCGCAAGGCCGGGTTGGGCTTACGCCGCTGCGCGCGATGCTTTTTTGCGCTCATGCTCCTGCAGGTAGCGCTTGCGGATACGGATCGACTTCGGCGTGATCTCGACCAGTTCGTCGTCGTCGATGAATTCCACGGCGGATTCCAGCGTCAGCTTGATCGGCGTGGTCAGGCGCACCGCTTCGTCGGTGCCGGACGAACGGACGTTGGTGAGCTGCTTGCCCTTGATCGGGTTGACCACCAGGTCGTTGTCGCGGCTGTGGATGCCGATGATCATGCCTTCGTACAGCTTGTCGCCGGGGCTGACGAACATGCGGCCGCGGTCTTCCAGTTTCCACAAGGCATAGGCCACGGCTTCGCCGTTGTCCTGGCTGACCAGCACGCCGTTGTGGCGGCCGGGCAGGTCGGCTTTCACCGGACCGTAGTCGTCGAACACGTGGCTCATCAGGCCGGTGCCGCGCGTCATCGTCATGAAGTCGGACTGAAAGCCGATCAGGCCGCGTGCGGGAATGTGGTATTCCAGCCGGGTGCGGCCCTTGCCGTCGGACTCCATGTTGGTCAGCTCGCCGCGGCGGCGGCCGATTTCTTCCATTACGCCGCCCTGGTGCTCGTCTTCCAGGTCGATGGTGAGGTTTTCATACGGCTCGCATTTCTCGCCGTTGATTTCCTTGTACACCACGCGCGGCTTGCCGACAGCCAGCTCGAAGCCTTCGCGACGCATGTTTTCCAGCAGGATGGTGAGGTGCAGTTCGCCGCGGCCGGAGACGCGGAAGACGTCGGCATCGCCGGTTTCATCGACGCGCAAGGCGACGTTGACCAGCAGTTCCTTGGCCAGGCGATCGCGGATCTGGCGGCTGGTGACGAACTTGCCTTCGGTGCCGGCCAGCGGCGAAGCGTTGACCATGAAGTCCATGTTCAGCGTCGGTTCGTCAACCGGCAGCACGGGAAGGCCGACCGGGTTTTCGCGGTCGCAGATGGTGACGCCGATGCCGATGGTGTCCAGGCCGGAAATGATGATGATGTCGCCGGCTTCGGCTTCTTCCACCGGTACCCGGTCCAGACCCTTGAAGCCGAGCACCTGGTTGATGCGGCCGGTTGCAACCTGCTCTTCGTGGTTCATCACCACGACCGGCATGCCGGGCTTGATGCGGCCGTTAAGCACGCGGCCAACGCCGAGACGGCCGGTGTAGGTCGAATAATCGAGCGCGGCGATCTGCAGTTGCAGCGGCGCGTCGGGCGAGCCGGGCGGGGTGGGAACGTGAGTCAGCACGGTATCGAACAGCGGCACCATGTCGGCAGCGGTTCCGCCATGCGACGGCGCGTCCTTCATGTCCATGCATGCCCAGCCGTTGAGGCCGGAAGCGTAGATGATCGGGAAGTCGAGCTGCTCGTCGGTCGCGCCGAGCTTGTCGAACAGGTCGAAGGTCTGGTCGACGACCCAGTCCGGGCGTGAACCGGGGCGGTCGACCTTGTTGATCACGACGATGGGCTTGAGGCCCAGCGCCAGCGCCTTCTTGGTGACGAAGCGCGTCTGCGGCATCGGGCCTTCGACCGCATCGACCAGCAGCACCACGCCATCGACCATGCCGAGCACGCGCTCGACTTCACCGCCGAAGTCGGCGTGGCCAGGGGTGTCGACGATGTTGATGTGGTGGTCGCCGTACATGATGGCGGTGTTCTTCGCCAGGATGGTGATCCCGCGCTCCCTTTCCAGATCGTTGGAGTCCATCACCCGCTCGTCAACCGCCTGGTTGTCGCGGAAGGTGCCGGACTGTTTGAGGAGCTGGTCGACCAGCGTGGTTTTGCCATGGTCGACGTGCGCGATGATGGCGATGTTGCGGAGCTTGCGGGACATGATGTAGGGCCGTGATGCGGGAAACCCAACATTGTAACAGGGTTTATTGACTATTTACTGTGCAAGCGGATGCGCGCCCAGTCGTGCGTCGATGCGGTCGATGACTTTCTGGTAACGGGGGCTGCCGATGGGGCCGAAGCGGCGGTCGAACTCGGCCTGCGACATGAATTCCGGCAGATCGCGAAAATCCGGCAGCAAGTCGTTATCGCTGCGGGCGGAGGCCAGCCGTTGCTGTACGCGTGCGGCGCCGCCGCCGGTGGCAAGTTCGCCCAGCTTGATCCCGGCGCGGTTGGCGGCCAGATCGGTGAAGCTGAAGCCCGATCCCTTGTCGGCGTCTTCTTCTTCCTTGATCAGGCCGATGGCATTGGTCAGCCGGCTGCCGGCATTGACGGCGAGCGCGGCTGAAATCACGAAGTGTTCGGCAAAATCGCGCCGCCCGTTCAGCGACAACAGCACACGCGGCGCCCGCCGGATCGACTGGCTGTCGCCTTCCAGCAGCCTGGGCAGGCTGATGCCGGCCAGATACGCAGCGAGCGCGGTGAGCGCCGCACTATTTTCCTCGTCCGCGTTGCCGCCGCGTGCGTGCGCGTGGGCAAACAGCGGCGCGACAACCTGCACCAGCGGTACAGTGCTGCCGTGCGGGTGAGGTTTCAGCAGGGCATTCAAAAGCTCGGCATAGACCAGCATGCGTGCCTGGTCTTCCGGCGCGATCAGCAGGTCAGCGCTTTTTCGTTCCAGCCGGGTTAGCAGGATGGGATGCCAGCGGTAGTCCAGGGTGGCCTGGTTTTCGTCGAAATTCACCCGGGAAAACGCATCGGCCAGCGAAGCGTAGGTTTCGTCGCGGCGCAGCCAGCGGTGCGCCAGGCGCGCAATCCCGTCGGCCAGCGCGCCCGGCAGCGGCAGGCTGCCCAGCCGCAGGCTCCGGATGCGAATGCCGTCGGGGACATCCGCCACGTCGGCGGTGAGGTTGAGATAGCGGCCAAACGGGTTGCGCGGAATCGCCATGGTGGCGGTGAGGGTGGCCAGGCCGGGCGTGAGCTCGGCGGCGATGCCGCTGACCTGGCGCAGCTCGACCGCGTAATTGAGCAGGCGGTTGAGTTCGGCCTCGTCGAGCTGGATGCTTTGAATCACATCGGGCGTCTGCCGGCGCGGGTCGTGCTTCTGGAACAGCGATCTGACCCAGGCCAGGTCGGTGCGGCGAAATTCGGCGGGGGGCTCGATCGCCGGCGCATCGTCCAGCATCAGCCAGGGCAGCACGGTGAGCCCGGCCAGCATCGTGAACAGCGCGCACCAAAGAATGAAGCGCTTCATCTTATTGCGGTTGGCCGTGCGATTTGCCGGGGTCCATCGGATGAGTCATCGAGAGTTTTCGTCCATCAGGTCGTAAAGGCGGTCGACTGTTCGATGTAGGACTTCGTCACCGCCGAGGCGTTCGTAATGGATTCGCATCGCTCAGACCTTGACCGGCTTTACGGCCGCCGCCGCGGCCTTGGCGCGCTGACGCGCCTCGTCCGTGCCGGCGGCGGTGGCGAGCGCCACCCCCATGCGGCGACGGGGAAAGGCTTCGGGCTTGCCGAACAGCCGCAGGTCGACGCCAGGCGTGCTCAAGGCTTCAGCGATGCCATCGTAGGCGATGCCGGTTGCATCCATGCCGCCGTAAATGACTGCCGAGGCGCCGGGTTCGCGCAGGCCTACGTCGACCGGCAGGCCGAGGATGGCGCGCGCGTGCAGCTCGAACTCGTTCTGCCGCTGCGTCGCCATCGTCACCATTCCGGTGTCGTGCGGGCGCGGGCTGACTTCGGAAAACCACACGCTGTCACCCTTGACGAACAGCTCCACGCCGAACAGGCCGCGTCCGCCGAGGTTGCCGGTGACGGCGGCTGCGATCTCCTGCGCGCGTTGCCGCGCTACGGCCGACATCGCCTGCGGCTGCCATGATTCGACGTAATCGCCTTTCACTTGCAGGTGGCCGATGGGCGCGCAGAAATGCGTTTCGATTTCACCTGAGCGACCCAACGCACGCACGGTCAGCAGCGTGATTTCGTACTCGAAATCGATCACGCCCTCGACGATGACGCGCCCCTTGTTCACCCGCCCGCCGCGGGCGGCATACTCCCACGCCGCCTGCAGCTGGCTGGCGTCATCCACCCGCGACTGGCCCTTCCCGGACGACGACATCACCGGCTTGACGATCACCGGGTAGCCCAGCTTTTCGGCCGCGGCCGTCATTTCGACCAGACTGTCGGCAAATATAAAGGGCGAGGTCGGCAGTCCCAGCGTTTCGGCAGCCAGCCGGCGGATGCCCTCGCGGTTCATGGTCAGATTGGCGGCGCGCGCGGTGGGGATGACTTCGGCAAGCCCGGCGGCCTCGATTTCCAGCAGGGTTTCGGTGGCGATGGCCTCGATTTCCGGCGCCACCAGGTGCGGCTTCTCTTTTTCGATCAATGCGCGCAAGGCTGCGCCGTCGCTCATGTCGATGACATGGACGCGGTGTGCGACCTGGTGGCCGGGTGCGTCGGCGTAGCGATCCACCGCGATGACTTCGACCCCAAGCCGCTGCAGCGCGATGATGACTTCCTTGCCGAGTTCGCCCGCGCCCAGCAGCATGACGCGGGTGGCGGAGGGCGAGAGCGGGGTGCCGAGACGCATGGGGGAATCCTGATGTTTGGAGGGGGGATTTTACCGTGGGTGGGGAGTGTTTCGTTGGGCTGGGGTCGTTGGCCGGGGGTAGCCCGGCGGCTAGTCACTTTCTTTTGAGCGGGGCTCAGACACCTTTGCCGCTGATCCACCCGGCAGGCTCAATTTTCGGCGGGACTGAGAGGGGAGGCAGGTCAAAACCAGGCCGGCGGTGACGGGACAGTTTGCGCGCTTGTGACGAGGGCATTCGGCGCTTGTGGCTTGCAGGGTGCATTTCGCCTGAGCTTAATGTGCCCTGCACGAGCCGCACATGGCGAAATTCTGCCGGAAAACACCAAACGTCTCACCCCACCAACGTCCGCACCCGCTCCCACTCAAAACACACACCCGGATCGGTCTTGCGCCCCGGCGCGATGTCGCTGTGCCCCGCCACCGCCCGGATCGGATACGCTTGTTTAAGCGATTGCAGCAACGGAAGCAGGCTGGCGTACTGCGCTTCGGTGAACGGCAGGTCGTCTGTGCCTTCCAGCTCGATGCCGATGGAAAAATCGTTGCAGCGTTCGCGTTCGCGCCAGCTCGACACCCCGGCATGCCAGGCGCGCAGGCTGCACGGCACGAACTGGATCAGCGTGCCGTCGCGGCGGATGAAGAAATGGGCCGACACCTTGATGCCGCGGATCTCCTGGAAATACGGGTGCGCGTCCCAGTCGAGCTGGTTGGTGAACAGATCGATGACCGCATCGCCGTCGAACACGCCCGGCGGCAGCGAAATGTTGTGGAGGACGATGAGCTCGATCGCAGCACCTTCCGGGCGGGCGTCGCAGTTGGGCGAGGGCAGCCGGCGGGCGGCGGAAAGCCAGCCAGCGGCATCGAGGACGTCGGGATGGGGCGAGGAAAGCGACATGGCGCAAGCTTACTCGAGCCGTGCGAAGTCCGGAAACATCGCTTAGACTGCCGGCTTTTGTCGAATCGGCCCTACCTCATGACGCCGCTTGAAGCGCAACAGTTGCTGGACAATGCCGAGTGTGTCGCGTCTGCCGACACGGTACAGGCCGTCATCAACCGTCTGGCTGGCGAGATCAACGTCGCATTGGCAGCGGATTTTCCGTTGGTGCTGGCGGTGATGGGCGGGGCGGTGGTGTTTGCCGGGCAACTTCTCCCGCGACTGAATTTTCCGCTGGAATTTGATTACCTGCACGTGACGCGCTATCGGGGCAATACCACCGGTGGCGAGATGGAATGGCGGGTGCTGCCGGGGCAAAACGTGGCGGGCCGCAGCGTGCTGGTGCTGGACGACATCCTGGATGAGGGGGAGACGCTGGCGGCGATTCGCGACAAGCTTCTGCACATGGGCGCGGCGCGGATATGGTCGGCGGTGCTGACCGACAAGGACACCGGCCTCGCCAAACCGGTCCGGGCCGATTTTGTAGGGCTGGACGTGCCCAACCGCTATGTGTTCGGTTGCGGCATGGACGCTTACGGGCTGTGGCGCAACCTGCCCGCCATCTATGCTTTGAAGGATAAATAACATGCTAGGCATCATCGGCGGCACCGGGCTCACCCAGCTCGCCAATCTTGAAATCACCCACCGCCAGGTGGGGCGTACGCCCTACGGCGAACCTTCGGGCGCGCTTACCTTCGGCCGCATCTGCGGCCAGGACGTGATCTTCCTGGCGCGTCACGGCTACGGCCACACCATCCCGCCGCACGAGGTGAACTACCGCGCCAACCTGTGGGCGCTGAAGGATCATGGCGTCGATCGCGTGGTGTCGGTGGCCACCGTCGGCGGCATTCATCCCGACCTGATTCCCGGCACGCTGGTCATCCCCGACCAGATCATCGACTACACGCATGGCCGCGCCGCGACGTATTTTGTCGAAAGCGACAAGCCGGTCACCCACCTCGATTTCACCTTTCCCTATTGCGATGCCATGCGCGCCGCACTGCTGCAGGCCGCGCTCAGCGCCGGTATCAGCCTGCGCGACGGCGGCGTGTATGGGGCGGCGCAGGGGCCGCGCCTGGAAACGGCGGCCGAAATCAACCGCATGGAACGCGACGGCGCCGAGATGGTGGGAATGACCGGCATGCCCGAAGCCTACCTGGCGCGCGAGCTGTCGATCTGCTACGCGGCGGTGGGCGCGGTGGTGAACCATGCGGCCGGGCGCGGCTTGTCGACCGACGGCATCCAGATGGGGAAAATCCAGCCCGTGCTGGCTGAAGTGATGCTGCAGGTGCGGCATTTGCTGGAACAGCTGGTGACCAACGATGCCGCCGGGCTGTGCGAATTCTGAGCACGCGATGCCGCATCGCCCCATGAAGCTCTACCATGCCCTGCAGTCGCAAGGGTTCGGCACGCGCAAGGTCTGCGTGGCGCGCATTCTGGCGGGCGAGGTCGCGGTCAACGGCGAGGTCTGCGACGATCCCGAGGCCAGGGTTGACCCGGCCCGGCTGGAACTGGCGCTGGATGGCGTCGCCTGGGCGTATCGGGAAAAGGCCTACGTGCTGATGCACAAGCCGGCCGGCTACGAATGCTCGCACCACGCCAGCCATCATCCCAGCGTGTTTGCCCTGCTGCCGGGACCGCTGGTGCAGCGCGGCGTGCAGTGCGTGGGGCGTCTCGACCAGGACAGCACCGGCCTGCTGCTGCTTTCCGATGACGGCCAGTTCATTCACCGCATGACCTCGCCGAAAAAAGGCGTGGCCAAGGTCTACCGTGCCGCCTGCGCCGACCCGGTGAGCGACGCCATGCTGGACGCCTTGCGCAGCGGCGTGCAGCTCAACGACGAGCCCGCGCCGATTGCCGCGCAGGCGTGCGAAAGGCTCGACGAGCGCTCGCTGCGGCTGACGCTGGCCGAGGGCAAATACCACCAGGTCAAGCGCATGGTCGGCGCGATCGGCAACCGGGTGGAGCGTCTGCACCGCGAAGCCATCGGGCGCCTTGCCTTGCCCGCCGACCTGCCGCCCGGCAGCTGGCGCTGGCTGGAGACCGACGACCTGAAAAAACTGGAGCAATCATGGCCACCCGCGACGTCCTGAAGATGGGCGATCCGCGTCTGCTGGAGCCGGCCCGCCCGGTGGAGGACTTTGTCTCGATCGAGTTGGCGCAGCTGATTGTCGACATGCGCGACACCATGCGTGCGCTCAACGGCGCCGGCCTGGCGGCGCCGCAAATCGGCGTCGGCCTGCAGGTGGTGATTTTCGGGGTCGAGGCCAATCCGCGTTATCCGGACGCCGAAAGCGTGCCGTTCACGGTGCTGATCAATCCTGTATTGACCCCCCTGTCCGACGCCATGGAAGAGGGCTGGGAAGGCTGCCTGTCGGTACCGGGCATGCGCGGACTGGTGCCGCGCCACGCCGACTTGCGCTACCAGGGATTCGATGCGGCGGGCCAGCCGATCGACCGCAGCGTGAGCGGTTTCCATGCCCGCGTGGTGCAGCACGAGGTCGATCACCTGCACGGCATCCTGTACCCGATGCGCATCCGCGACCTGCGCGATTTCGGTTTCACCGAGACCCTGTTTCCGGGCCAGAATCTGCAGGACGATTGACCCTTGGAACCGCAGTTGGACCACAGGGAAACAGAGCGCACAGAGGAAAAGCAACACCTTGCATGGGTCAGTGCGCCCCCCGATGGGTGAAGGCTGGTTGATCGACAATCCATTGATTCCTGCCGTTCTCCGTGCCTCTGTGTCCAAAGGGATACCGTCCCTGCGGGACATACCTCTGTGGTGAGGTTTTCAGGTTGACGGGATTTCGACGCGTTCAGGCACGAATTTAGCTTGTCTAAAGTTGTTCCTGTCCTCGCCGCTAACTTGTAGCGTAACCGTGGGCGAGGCGCCCCGGCACAGGCAACAAGGACAACAAGACAACAATGAGCCCGGAACAACCGATTCAGCAGACCCCGCGCCGCATCAACCCCGCCGCCGCAATGATTGGCGAGGCGGCCCGGCTCGACGCCATCGCCGCCCAGTTGATGGCGGTGCAGCGGCACTGGAACGACCCCAACCGCGAATTTCATCTGGCCGCGGCGCTAAAGGCCAGCCGGGATGCCTGGCATGCGATTCAGACCGCGCTGGCTGAAGGCGTGCTGACGCTGCCGCTGGACGTGCAGCACAACCTCTTGATTCTGTCGGTGTACGCCGACAGCAAAATCAGTTCATGCGAGTCCATCCCCAATGCCGACACGCTGGGCAGCCTCATTGCGTTGACGCGCACGCTGGCGGGCAGCCTGAAGGAATGGCAGGTGGCGGCATGAAGGCGCCGCGGCTTGTCCTGCGGGATCGAAATGTCTGTCCGGCGGAAATGCCGGTTTTCGCAGCAAGCGTCGGCACGACGGTACGGCCCGGCCGTGTCCGCAACCGTCCCAAGACCGAGCTGGATGAAAAGGTCAAGAAGCCTGTCGACGGCGTACGCAAGAAATCGCCGCCTGCCCGCAAAGCCCCTGCGCGCGGGCGTTATGTAGACGAATACGCACGCCCCGCCATCTGAGTCACTTTTTCAGCGCTTCGCGTATTTCGGTCTCCAGCGCCTCGCGTCCCGCGGAGGTTCGCAGGACCGTTCCCCTGATTAGAAAAGTATCCTCGACCCGCTCGCCCAGGGTGTCGATCTTCGCGGCATAGACGCTCACGTCGTGCTGCATCAGCACCTCGGCGATCGCAAACAGCAGCCCCCCGCGATCCGCGCAGGTGATCGACAGGATGTGGCCGCGCCCCTGTGCGTCGGGCTCCAGCTTCACCGTGGTCGGATAGGGGTGGTGACGCTGGTGGCGCGACAGGCGGCCACGTGGCGCCGGCTGCATCGGGTGCGCCGGATCGAGATCGCGTGCCAGTTCGTGTTCCACGAAGCTCAAAAAATCGCGGTAATGGATGCCGCGGTTGGCCAGATCCATCACCTGGAAGCTGTCGAGCGCATAGCCATGACGGGTGGTGTGGATCTTGGCTTCGAGGATGGTGTACTGGATGCGGGCGAAAAAGCCGCAGATGCGCGCAAACAGGTCGGGCCGGTCACGGGTGTAGACCAGCACCTGGATGCCTTCGCCGGCCGGTGACAGCCGTGCCCGCACGACGGCGTCCGGGCTGTCGGTGCGGCGCCACAGCATGCGCGCCTGCCAGGCCATGTCGCGCACATCGAAGCGGACGAAATAGCGTTCGTCGAGGTGCCGCCACAGCGCGTCGGTCGCATCGGCAGGCAGGCCGTACAGGGCAACATTGGCGCGGGCTTCGTTCTGCCTGGAGGCAATGTCGGGGAGGGTGACGTCGCCTCCCGCCAATTGGGCGCGGGCAGCATGGTAGAGGTCTTCCAGCAGCTTGCCTTTCCAGGCGTTCCAGACCTTGGGGCTGGTGCCGCGGATGTCGGCCACGGTCAGCAGATACAGCGCGGTCAGATGACGCAGGTCGCCCGCCCTGACGGCAAAGGCGGCGATTACCTGGGGGTCGCTGATGTCCTCTTTCTGCGCGGTGCGCGACATCGTCAGATGCATGCTCACCAGCCAGCCAACCAGTTCGCTGTCGCGCTTGTCGAGTCCGTGCTGGCGGCAAAACCGCCGCGCATCGACCGCGCCCAGCTCGGAGTGGTCGCCGCCACGGCCCTTGGCGATATCGTGAAACAGCGCTGCCAGATACAGGAGTTCGGGCTTGTCGAAGGCGGCGATCAGCCGGCTGGCGAGCGGGAGTTCGTGCGCGAACCCGGGCACGGTGAGACGCCGCATGTTGCGCAGCACGGTGAGGATGTGTTCGTCCACGGTATAGACATGGAACAGGTCATGCTGCATCTGCCCGACGACACGGCCGAACGCCGGGATGTAGCGTGCCAGAAGCCCGTAGCGGTGCATCGCGCGCATGGCCCGGGTGATGCCGACCGGCTGGCGCAGCAGCGTCATGAACAGGGCGCGGTGCGCCGGATCGGCGCGGAAGGCGGCGTTGATGCGGGTGCGGCCGCGCCACAGCGCGCGCAGCGTGGCCGGCTCGAATCCGGCGAGTGCCGGGTACTGGGCGTAGACGATGAAGGCGCGCAGCAGGGCGTCGGGTTTGCGCTGGAACAGGTCGGATTCGCGCGCCTCCAGCAGATTGGCGCGCAGCTGGAAATCGGCGTCGATCGGCAGCGGCGGCGCGGTCACCGGAAACAGCCTTACCCGCAGCGACTGGATAAGGATGTCGTTGGCGCGCTGGATCAGCTTGGCGGCGCGGTAATAGCCCTGCATCAGGCGCTCCCCGGCGTGCTTGTTCGCGGTGGCGCCGAGCCCCAGGCGCTCGGCGAGGTCGGTCTGGTAATCGAAGGCCAGGCGGTCTTCACGCCGCCTGGCCAGAATATGCAGGTGAATCCGCAACGCCGAGAGGGAACGTTCTTCGCGCGCAATGCGGCGCGCCTCGGCGGGGGTCAGCAGGCCGGCGCGCGCGATGCCGCTCCAGCCGCCGGTGATGCCGCAGGCCTGCGCCAGCCAGTGGATGGTGTGCAGGTCGCGCAGGCCGCCGGGGCTGTCCTTCAGGTTGGGTTCGAGCTTGTAGGCGCTGTCGTCGAAGCGGGCGTGGCGCGCCTGCTGCTCGGCCAGCTTGCCGTTGAAAAAACGCTGGGCGTCGAAGCGCGCCCGAAAGCGGCGGTCGAATTCGTCGAACAGGGCGGCGGCACCCAGCACGAAGCGCGCTTCCAGAAGGTTGGTTTCCACCGTGATGTCGGCGTCGGCCTCGGTGATGCAGGCCTCGACGGTGCGCACGCTGTGGCCGATTTCCAGTCCGACGTCCCAGCACGTCTGCACCCAGTTTTCCAGGGGGGCCCGCTGTTCAGCGGTGGGGTCGTGCGGCAGCAGCATCAGCACGTCCACGTCCGAGCCGGGAAACAGCTCGCCGCGCCCGTAGCCGCCGACGGCGGCGAGGCAGAAGCTGGCGGGCAGGGCCAGCCGGGCGCCGATTTCAGACAGCACGCCGTCGACCAGCGCGGTGTGGCGGGTCAGGTAGCGGGTGGCGGAGGGGGTTTCAAGATAGGCCGCGGCCAGCGCCGCGCGGCCCGATTTGAGCCGCTCGCGAAGATCGGCGAACGGCGGGTTGCTCACGCGGCGTGGGGGATGCGATCGGGAATGGCCGGGCTGCCGGCCGACACGGTCAGAACTTCATGGCCGATTTCGGTGACCAGCACCGTGTGTTCCCACTGCGCCGACAGGCTGCGGTCCTTGGTGACGATGGTCCAGCCGTCGTTCATCTGGCGGATGTCGCGCCGCCCGGCGTTGATCATCGGTTCGATGGTGAAGGTCATGCCGGGCTCCAGCACCAGGCCGGTGCCGGCCTTGCCGTAGTGCAGTACCTGCGGATCCTCGTGGAACTCGCGGCCGATGCCGTGGCCGCAGAATTCGCGCACCACGCTGTAGCCATGGTTTTCGGCGAAGCGCTGGATGGCGTGGCCGATGTCGCCCAGGCGGGCGCCGGGTTTGACGTGGGCGATGCCGGTCCACATCGCTTCGTAGGTCACCTGGATCAGTCGCCTGGCCTGGATCGACACGTCGCCCACCGCGAACATGCGGCTGGTGTCGCCGTGCCAGCCGTCCTTAATGACGGTAATGTCGAGATTCACGATATCGCCGTTTTTCAGCACCTTGTCGCCGGGCACGCCGTGGCAGACCTGGTTGTTGACCGAGGTGCAGATCGACTTGGGATAGGGCACGTGGCCGGAAGGCGCGTAGTTCAACGGCGCCGGGATGGTGCCTTGCACGTTCACCATGTAGTCGTGGCACAGGCGGTCGAGTTCGCCGGTGGTGACGCCGGGTTTGACGAAGGGCGTGATGTAGTCGAGCACTTCCGAGCCGAGCCGGCCCGCAACGCGCATGCCCTCGATTTCGGCGCCGGTTTTGATGGTGACAGTCATGGGACGTGGAGCGGAAATAAAGCCGCATTCTAGCTTGACCGGTGCATGCCCAAAAACCTGTGCGGAACAGGGATAAAAAAGGGACGCCTGCTGGCGTCCCCGGTTCCCATTCCGGTACGGATTTCTACAGTGAAGGCAGGGTGTTCGCGTCGCTCGTTTGCTCACGGTTCTCGTTACGATTTTCGTAGCGATACTCGTTGCGTTGGGCGTCGCCGCTCTGCGAGCCAGAGCCATCGCGTTTCTGAGTGCGTTCCTGGGTCTGCTGTTGGCTGTGGTCGGCGCTGGATGCACTGCCGCCGCTCATGCCGCCGCCACCGCCGCCGCCCCTGGCGTAGACCGCGCCGCTGGCGAGGCTGGTTGCAAGTAAAACGAGGGAAAGAACTTTCATGGATTTCATATTGCGCTCCTGGATGATGAATACTGCCTGCGAAATCACCGGCCTCGACGTCCCGTGCCACGAGACGCGCCCGCTGCCGCGCCATCGCTCGCGCCCGAACCTTGCGTGTCCCGATGGCGATGTTCGTAACCCGCACCGTAGGGCAGGCTGGACGGGGAAGAACCTGCATTCAGTCCATTCCCGGTCCGGGCCGGCGCTTGCAGGTTGCGCAACACCGTTTCGTCGGACATTTCGTCGTGCGCGGGGGCCTGCAAGGGCATGTCCCGCGGCAGCGACAGGTTGAGGGGGCGTGCGTGCGCGGCAGGCGCCTTTTCCTGTCCGTCAGCGGCCATGGCGGGAAACGCCAGGGACAGCAGGCACGGCAGCAGGATCAGGGTCGGTCGCATCATGGTCGGGTTCGAGGCTGGATGTGCGCCGTCACCATTGACGGCGTGGAGCGAATTCTCGTCGCGCAGGGTGGCGGCGGCATGTCTGTCGGGTGGCAGCGTGTGTCGGCGTGTGGCAATGTGTGTCGAGCCGACGTGAAGCATTCCAGGTCGGGTAGGATAATTCACCGCGGCACAGCCCGTCGAGCACGGCCCCGCATCCGTTCGGCGTACGCCTCCTGGAGCCTTATATTTATCGCATGATGCAATCCTGCCCACCCGATCCGTCGCAAGCCGCAGTGTCGCGGACAGGCGCCGCGCCCGCCCGTATTCTGGTGGTTGACGACGACCCCGGTATGCGAAGCCTGCTGGAAGCCTATCTGGGCGACAGCGGCTTTGCCGTGGAAACGGCGGGCGATGGCGCGGCCATGTGGCAGCTGCTGGCGCATGGCATGCCCGACGCCATCGTGCTCGACCTGATGCTGCCCGGCGAGGATGGCCTGTCGCTGGCGCGGCGCCTGCGTGACCGGTCGAACGTGCCCATCCTCATGCTGTCTGCGCGCGGCGAGGAAATCGACCGCGTGGTCGGGCTGGAAATGGGCGCCGACGATTACCTGGCCAAACCCT
Source organism: Thiobacillus sp. (assembly GCA_021166845.1). GTDB lineage: Bacteria > Pseudomonadota > Gammaproteobacteria > Burkholderiales > Thiobacillaceae > Thiobacillus. The sequence goes on along the minus strand of JAJPEP010000064.1, from coordinate 22,636 downwards.
TCAGCCCGCGCGAACTGCTGGCGCGCCTGCGGGCGCTGCTGCGGCGCAGCCAGACGCGGGCGCCGGCGGTCGAACCCGCCGCTGGCGCCGCATTCGGGCCTTATCGGCTCGACGCCGCCAGCCATCGGCTGACCCGGGACGGCGTCGAGATCAAGCTGTCGACCGCCGAATTCGCCCTGCTGCGCATCCTGGTCGAGCACCCATTGCGGGTGCTGTCGCGCGACACTCTGATCGACATGCTGAAAGGCTACGAGCGCGATCCGTTCGATCGCAGCGTCGACACCCGTGTCACCCGCCTGCGCCGCAAGATCGAGGCCAATCCAGGCGAGCCGGTGTACATCCGCACCGTGCGTGGCGAAGGTTATCTGTTCAACCCGCGCGGCGGCGAGGCGTGAAGCTGTCGTCGCGGCTCAGCCTGACGCAGCAGAACGCCCTGCTGCTGGTGGCGTTCCTGATCGCGTTTGAACTGGTGACGGCGGCCGCCACCGCCTATTTCCTCATGTTGCCGATGGCGCGCCGCTCGGCGGCCGACCTGGCCGGACTGATGACCCTGTCGGCGCAGACCTGGAGCGAACTGCCGCCGGTCACCCGCCCCGCTTTCGAGATTGAGCTGTCGCGCGCGCATGACCTGGCGTTGCGGGCCGAGCCGCCCGAGGGCGCGGACGTCCCCGCCTGGCGCGAGCCCTACCTGAAAATTCTGGTGGAGGCGTTGAGCGCGCGCCTGGGAGAACCGGTGGCCAGCTCCCGCGAGCTGGTCGGGGACAAGGAATGGCTTTGGGTGTCGCTTCCGGCCGGCGGCGGCCGCCTTTCGGTGGGCTTGCCGCACAGCCGCATCGGCCCGCGTCCGATCCATGCCCTGCTGGTCTCGCTGGCGGGCGGCGCGCTGCTGGCCCTGCTTGCGGCCTGGTGGCTGGCGCGCCGCACCACGCGCCCGCTGCAGCGCCTGCAGCAGGCGGCGACCTCGCTGGGGCGCGGGCAGACCCCGGAGCGTCTGCCCGAAACCGGCCCGCGCGAAATCGCCGCCTTGAGCCGCCGTTTCAACGAGATGGCGAAACAGGTGGAAGACCTGCTGGCCGCCCGCACCGTTTTGCTGGCCGGCGTCTCGCACGACCTGCGCACGCCGCTGGCGCGGCTGCGGCTGGCGGTGGAAATGCTGGTGCGCAAGCCCGGCCCGGAGCTGGCGGCGCAGGTGGAGGGCGACATCGGGGCGATGGACCGCCTGATCGGCGATGTGCTGACGCTGGCGCGCGGTTTCGGTCACGAGGCGAGCCAGCCGGTGGCGCTGGCCGATCTGCTGGCCGACCTGGTGCGTGCCACCCCCGGTGCGGCCGGCAGGGTGCGGAACGAGACGGCCGATATCACGCTCGAGGCGCCCGCCGGCGCGCTGCGCCGCATTCTCGCCAACCTGCTGGAAAACGCTCTGCGCTACGGCGGCGATCAGCCGGTCACGCTGCGTGCAGGGATTGCCGACGGCGTCTGTCGCATCGGTGTGCTCGACCGTGGCCCCGGGATTCCGCCGGCCGAGCTGGAAGCGGTGTTCCGACCGTTTTACCGGCTGGAAGCATCGCGCAGCGCCAGCACCGGCGGTTCCGGGCTGGGGCTGGCCATCGTGCGGCAGCTGGTAGCGGCGCAGGGCTGGCAGGTGGCGCTGCAGGCGCGCATCGGTGGCGGCCTGGCGGCCTGGCTGGAGCTTCCGTTGCGGCAGGCGGGGCCGACGCGTTAAAGGATGTTTCTCCTTGAAATGGGAGACTTATCGAATTAGAATTGCGGGCTGTCCGAAATCGTTCGGACAAATTCGCACACCTGTCATTAAAGGGTGGCGGCGCGTTCGGAAACAACCGCGCGGCTGCTGACGGGTGGAGGCTCAACCCTTTAGGAGATTTTCATGTCTGTCACCATGCGTCAAATGCTGGAAGCCGGTGTCCACTTCGGTCACCAGACCCGCTTCTGGAATCCCAAGATGGCCCCGTTCATTTTCGGGAATCGCAACAAGATTCATATCGTCAACCTGGAAAAAACGCTGCCGATGTTCCAGGAGGCGCAAAAATTCGTGCGCCAGTTGTCCGCCAACAAAGGCAAGGTGCTGTTTGTCGGCACCAAGCGTGCCGCGCGCGACATCGTGCGCGAAGAGGCCCAGCGCGCCGGCATGCCTTACGTCGACAACCGCTGGCTGGGCGGCATGTTGACCAACTTCAAGACGGTCAAGTTGTCGATCAAGCGGCTGAATGAGCTGGAAGCCGCGCTGGCCGAACCGGGCCGTTTGTCGAAAAAAGAAACCCTCACCATGCAGCGTGAAGCCGACAAGCTGAACCGCAGCCTGGGCGGCATCCGCGAAATGGGCGGCGTGCCTGACGCACTGTTCATCGTCGACGTCGGCTACCAGAAGGGCGCCGTGGTCGAGGCCAAGAAGCTGGGCATCCCGGTAATCGGCGTGGTCGACACCAACAACAGCCCGGAAGGTGTGGATTACATCATCCCCGGCAACGACGACTCGGCGCGCGCGATTCGCCTGTATGCCCGCGGCATGGCCGATGCGGCCCTGGAAGGCCGCGCTCAGATCGTTAGCGAACTCGTCGGCGGCGAAGAGTTCATCGAGGTGGAAGAAGAAGAGATGGAAGAAGGCGCGCCTGCTGCCGAATAAGCGCGACGCACCGCAACATCGCCGGGGGATGTTCCCGGCGAACGCATTTTGAGGAGGGGCGTTGGCCCCTCTTTCCATATAGAAACTGGATGGGAGTACGAAATGGCAGAAATTACTGCAGGCATGGTCAAGGAATTGCGCGAAAAAACCGATGCGCCGATGATGGATTGCAAGAAAGCGCTGTCGGAAGCCGGCGGCGACATGCAGAAGGCGGAAGAAATCCTGCGCGTGCGCTTTGGCAACCGGGCTGCCAAGAGCGCCAGCCGCGTGGCGGCCGAAGGCGTCGTGACCATCGCGATCAGCGCCGACGGCAAGTCGGCCGCCATGGTGGAAGTCAACTGCGAGACCGACTTCGTGGCGAAGAATGACGATTTCCTGGCGCTTTCCAACGCGCTGGCCGAGATGGTGCTGAACCAGAACCCGGCCGATGTCGCCGCGCTGTCCGCGCTGCCTTACAAGGGCGCCACGGTGGAAGCCGTCCGTACCGAACTGGTCGGCAAGATCGGCGAGAACATGTCGGTGCGCCGCTTCCTGCGCCTGGACGGTCAGGGCAAGTTCGCCAGCTACATCCACGGCGGCAAGATCGGCGTACTGGTCGATGTGAGCGGCGACGAGGCGCTCGCACGCGACATCGCCATGCACATCGCCGCGGCCAAGCCGAAGTCGCTGGATGCGTCGGGTGTGCCGCAGGCACTGATCGACACGGAGCGCCGCGTCGCGATCGAGAAGGCCAAGGAAGCCGGCAAGCCGGAAGCCATGCTGGAAAAGATTGCCGATGGCACGGTGCAGAAATACCTCAAGGAAGTCACCCTGCTGTCGCAGCCCTTCGTCAAGGACGACAAGCAGAGCGTCGAGCAGGTGCTGAAGTCGAAGAACTCGCAGTGCCACGGCTTCGTGATGTACGTGGTGGGCGAGGGCATCGAGAAGAAGGTGTCCGACTTCGCCGCCGAAGTTGCGGCGGCTGCCCAGGTCTGAGCGGGAATGGCGCCGGTTCGACGCATCCTGCTGAAGCTTTCCGGCGAAGCCCTGATGGGGCCGGACAGCTTCGGCTATCACGCCGATACCATGGCCGGATTTGTCGGTCAGATCCGCGAGGTGATGGCGCTGGGGGTACAGGTCGGCATCGTGGTCGGCGGCGGCAACCTGTTTCGCGGCGCCACCGGCGCCCTGTCCGGGATGAATCGCGCCAGTGCGGATTCGATGGGCATGCTGGCCACGGTGATGAATGCGCTGGCTTTCCGGGACGCCCTGCAGCAGGCGGGTGTCGATGCGCGGGTGCAAACCGCGGTCCATATCGCGCACGTCGGCGAGGATTTCGATCGCGACGCGGCGGTGCGTCATCTGGAAGCGGGACGGGTGGTGATCTTTGGCGGCGGCACGGGCAACCCGTTCTTCACCACGGATACCGCGGCAGCCCTGCGTGCGGCCGAGATCGGCGCCGACCTGCTGCTGAAGGCGACCAAGGTCGACGGCGTCTACACCGCCGATCCGAAGAAGGACGCGAATGCCCGGCGCTACGAAACGCTGAGTTTCGACGAGGCGATCGCCAACAATCTGGCGGTGCTGGACACCGCCGCCTTTGCCCTGTGCCGCGAACAGAACCTGAACCTGGTCGTGTTCAATGTTTTCAAGCCCGGCGCGCTGCGGCGCGTGGCGATGGGCGAAGACGAAGGCACGCGCGTAAGCTTATGTTGAGGAGTTGAAATGGCTGAAACCACCATCACCGAGATCAAGCAGTCCGCCGAACAGAAAATGGGCAAGACGCTGGAAGCGTTGAAAAACGATCTGGCCAAGGTGCGCACCGGGCGCGCCCACACCGGCATCCTCGATCACGTTATGGTCGATTACTACGGCAGCCCGACGCCGGTGCCGCAAGTGGCCAGCGTGTCGCTGGTCGATTCGCGTACCCTGGGTGTGCAGCCGTACGAAAAGAACATGGTCGGCAAGATCGAGAAGGCAATTCGTGATGGCGATCTGGGCCTGAATCCGGCCACGCACGGCGACATCATCCGTGTGCCGATGCCCTCTCTGACCGAAGAGCGCCGCCGCGACCTGATCAAAGTGGTGCGCAACGAAGCCGAAGGCGCGCGCGTCGCGGTGCGCAATATCCGCCGCGATGCCAACGGCACGCTCAAGGACATGGTCAAGGCCAAGACCGCGACCGAGGACGAGGAGCGCCGCACCCAGGACGAGGTGCAGAAGTTGACCGACAAGTACATCGGCGAAATCGACAAGATGCTGGCCGACAAAGAGAAAGATTTGCTCGCGGTCTGAGCATGCCCGGCGTGTCCACCCTGGCGAAGCAAACCATCGATGTGCCGCGGCACATCGCCATCATCATGGATGGCAACGGTCGCTGGGCGAAACGGCGGCTGATGCCGCGCGTGGCCGGACACCGCAAGGGCGTCGAGGCGCTGCGCGGGGTGATCCGCGCCTGCGCCGAGCGCGGCGTGTCGCATCTCACGGTTTTTGCCTTCAGTTCGGAAAACTGGCGGCGTCCGCAGGAAGAGGTCACCCTGCTGATGGAGCTGTTCATGCGCGCGCTGGAGAATGAAGTCGCGCGGCTGCACGAAAACGACATCCGCTTTCGCGTCATCGGCGACCTGTCGGGATTTTCCGCGCGCATTCAGGCCCTGATCCGCGACGCCGAGACGCTGACCCGCGACAACACCCGTCTGACCTTCACCGTGGCCGCCAATTACGGCGGACGCTGGGACATCGTGCAGGCGGTGAAAAAGCTGATTGCGGCGGGGGCGGCGGCGGAAGATGTGGATGAAACCGCGCTGGCGCAGCAGCTCAGCATGGCCGAAGCGCCCGAGCCGGACCTGTTCATCCGCACCGGCGGCGAGCAGCGCGTCAGCAATTTCCTCCTGTGGCAGCTGGCCTACACCGAGCTGTATTTCACCGACGCGTTGTGGCCCGATTTCGACGCGGTGGCGCTGGATCAGGCGATCGCCTCCTACCGCAGCCGCGAACGCCGCTTTGGCCGCACCAGCGAACAGGTTCGGCCCGTGTCGTGACGGCCAGCCGGGGACTGCATTCATGACGCCTCTTTTCAGACGGGTGCTTACCGCCGCACTGTTGCTGGCCGTGTTCGTGCCGGCCGTGCTGTGGGCGCCTGCGTGGCTGTGGGCGATCCTGATGGCCGGGCTGATCGGCATGGCCGCCTACGAATGGGCGCGCCTGAGTCGTTTCCCGCCGCTGTCCGCGCGCGCCTATGCGGTGCTGCTGACGCTGTGTGCGCTGGCCTTGCCCCGGCTTATGGCCGCGGACTGGCCGGGCTACCAGACCGCGCTGATCCTGCTGGCCGCCGTATTCTGGCTGCTGGTCGCGCCGCTGTGGCTGCTGGGCCGCTGGCATGCGGCGCATCCCTTCGTGCGGGCCGTGGCCGGCGTGGCGGTGCTGCTGCCGACCTGGGCGGCATTGCTGTATCTGCATGCGCGCGGCCCCGGCGTGCTGCTGGGCGTGATGGCGATCGTCTGGATCGCCGACACCGCCGCTTATTTCTCCGGCCGTCAATTTGGCCGCCACAAGCTCGCGCCCGTCATCAGCCCCGGCAAGACCTGGGAAGGCGTGGCGGGCGCGCTCGTTGCCGTCGCGCTGTATGCGGCGGTCCTGAGCGCGGTGGTCGGAATGCCGCTGCTGTCGCTGCTGATCATGGTGTCCGGCCTGCTGTACCTGTCGGTGCTGGGCGACCTGTTCGAATCCTGGATCAAGCGTCTCTCCGGCATGAAAGACAGCGGCAACATGTTGCCCGGCCATGGCGGGGTGCTCGACCGCATCGACGCCCTGACGTCCACCCTGCCGGTTGCCGCCGGCCTGCTGATGTGGATGGAGCGTTCAGCATGACTGCAAGCGGCATGAAACCGCGCGTCCTCACCATCCTCGGCGCCACCGGCACCATCGGCGTCAATACGCTCGATGTGGTGGCGCGCCACCCCGATCGTTTCGAAGTCTTCGCGCTGACCGGCGCCACGCAAGTCGAACGCATGCTCGAGCAGTGCCGCACCCATCGCCCGCGCTTTGCGGTGATGAGCGAGCCGGCCACGGCAGCCGCCCTGCGCGCGCGGATTGCCGAAGAGAAACTACCGGTGACGGTGCTCGAAGGCGCCGCCGCCCTGATCGAGGTGGCGACGGCGCCCGAGGTCGACACCCTGATGGCGGCGATCGTCGGCGCCGCCGGGCTGCCGGCCACGCTGGCGGCCGCGCAGGCGGGCAAGCGCATCCTGCTCGCCAACAAGGAAACCCTGGTGGTGTCCGGCCAGCTGTTCATGGACGCCATCGCCGCCAGCGGCGCCGAGCTGCTGCCGATCGACTCCGAGCACAACGCCATCTTCCAGGCATTGCCGCGCGACTTCAGCGGCGACTTCCAGCAAGCCGGGGTGAAGGCGCTGTGGCTCACCGCATCCGGCGGCCCGTTCCGCACCCTGTCGGCCGAGGCCATCGCCGCGGCGACGCCGGCGCAGGCGGTGGCGCACCCCAACTGGGTGATGGGCAGGAAGATCTCGGTCGATTCGGCGAGCCTGATGAACAAGGGGCTTGAAGTGATCGAGGCGCGCTGGCTCTTCAACGCGCGCCCCGAGCAGATCAAGGTGGTGGTCCATCCGCAAAGCATCGTGCATTCGATGGTCGAATACGACGACGGCTCGGTGATCGCGCAGATGGGCACACCCGACATGCGCACGCCGATCGCCTACGCGCTGGGCTTTCCCGAGCGCATCGATGCGGGCGTCTCGGCGCTCGAGCTGATCGGCCGACAGCTCACCTTCGAGACGCCCGACACCGCGCGCTTCCCCTGTCTGAAGCTGGCGTTCGACGCGCTCGCCGCGGGCGGCAGCGCGGCGGCGGTGCTGAACGCGGCCAACGAAGTGGCGGTCGCGCGCTTTCTCGACGGCGCGGTGCCGTTTTCCGCCATCGCCGCCAGCATTGCCCATACGCTCGACACGCTGGCGGGCGGGGCGGCCGATACGCTGGAGGCCCTGCTTGAAGCCGACCGGCAGGCGCGCGGCGTGGCCGAAATGTACCTTGATCGGGTTCAGGTATGAACGTGCTGAGCACTCTCCTCTGGTTTCTCATTGCTATCGGCATTCTGGTGGTGGCGCACGAATTCGGCCATTACCTCGCGGCGCGGCTGGCCGGCGTCAAGGTGCTGCGTTTCTCGGTCGGTTTCGGCAAGCCCCTGTTCAGCCGCCGCTTCGGCCGCGACCGGACCGAGTGGGTGCTGTCCGCGCTGCCGTTCGGCGGCTACGTCAAGATGCTCGACGAGCGCGAGGGCGAAGTGCCGGCCGCGGAGGCGCACCGCAGCTTCAACCGCGCCACCGTGTGGCGGCGCTTCGGCATCGTCTCGGCAGGGCCGATCGCCAATTTCCTGCTCGCCATCGTGTTTTACTGGGCGCTGTTCCTGCATGGACTGCCGGCGATGAAGCCGATGATCGGCGAGCCGCCCGCCGGCACCCCGGCGGCGCAGGCCGGCCTGGCGGCGGGCGACGAGATCCGTCGCGTCAACGGCAACGAGACGCAGTCGTTCCAGGATTTGCGGCTGAATCTGCTGCGCGCGGGGGTGGCGGGTGACGCGCTGGTGCTGGATCTGGCGAACGGCCGCAGCGTGCGGCTCGATGCCGCGCCGATGCAGACCGAAAACCTGGAACAGGACATCCTGCGTCCTCTTGGCATCGTGCGGTACGACCCGGAGATCGAGCCGGTCATCGACAAGGTGTTGCCAGACGGTGCCGCCGCGCGCGCAGGTTTGCGGGCAGGCGACCGGGTGATCGCCGCCAACGGCACGTCGATGGCGAACTGGCAGGATCTGGTGCAATCGGTTCGCCAGCATCCGGCCAAGCCCTTGCGCATCGAATACGAGCGACAGGGACAGCGGGGTGAGCTGACCGTCGTTCCCGACGCGGTGGATGAAGCCGGCGAGCGCGTCGGCAAGATCGGCGCCGGCCCCAAGATCGATGAATCGACGCTGGCCATGCTGATGACCGAGGTGCGCTACGGCCCGATCGATGCGCTGTGGCACGGCGCCGTCAAGACCTGGGACATGAGCCTGTTCACGCTGGAGATGATGGGGCGCATGGTGCTGGGTCAGGTGTCGTGGAAAAACCTGTCCGGCCCGCTGACCATCGCCGACTACGCGGGACAGAGCGCCGCCCTCGGCTGGACCAGTTTTGTCGGCTTTCTGGCGCTGGTGAGCGTGAGCCTGGGCGTGCTCAATCTGCTGCCCATCCCGCTGCTGGATGGCGGGCACCTCATGTATTATGTGGCCGAAGTTTTCACCGGTCGTCCTGTGTCCGAACGCACCATGGAAATCGGCAGCCGGATCGGCTTGATTCTGCTGCTGCTGCTGATGTCGTTTGCCCTGTTCAACGATTTGCAACGCCTGATAGGCGGATGATAACAACCATGACCCCGAGCCGTTTGACGCTTGCCCTTGCCGCTGTATTTGCCATACAACCCGTGTTCGCCGGGGAGCCCTTCGTCGTCAAGGACATCCGGGTCGAAGGCATCCAGCGCACCGAGGCGGGAACGGTATTCAGCTACCTGCCGGTCAAGGTCGGCGAGGTGATGACCGACGAGAAAACCGCGGCGGCAATCAAGGCGCTCTACGCCACCGGATTTTTCAAGGATGTGCGGCTGGAGGCGAGCGACGGCGTAGTGATCGTCACCGTTGAAGAGCGCCCTTCGATCGCCACCATCACCCTGTCCGGCATCAAGGAGTTTTCCGCGGATGACCTGAAGGCCGGCCTCAAGCAGACCGGCCTGGCCGAAGGCCGCGTGCTCGACCGCGCCATGCTCGACAAGGCCGAACAGGAGCTGCAGCGGCAGTACTTCAACCGCGGCAAGTACGCGGTGGAAATCAAGTCCACGTTGACGCCGCTGGAGCGCAACCGGGTCGCCGTGCAGTTCGACGTGGTGGAGGGCGACAGCGCCAGGATCCGGCAGATCAACATCGTCGGCAATCGGGATTTCAAGGAAAAGGAATTGCTGAAAGAGTTCAGCTCCACCACCCCGGGCTGGCTGACCTGGTACACCAAGAGCGACCAGTATTCCAAAACGCGGCTGGCCGGCGATATCGAGGCGCTGCGCTCGTTCTACCTCAACCGCGGCTATCTCGAGTTCAATGTCGACTCCACCCAGGTGTCGATTTCGCCCGACAAGCAGGGCATCTACATCACCGTCAACGTCACCGAGGGCCCGCAATACGCGGTATCCGACGTCAAGCTGGCGGGGCAGATGCTGGTGCCCGAGGCCGAGCTGCAGAAGCTCGTCACCGTCAAGCCGGGCGAGGTGTTCGTGCGCGACCGCCTGACCGAGACCACCAAGAAAATCGGCGACCGCCTCGGCAATGACGGGTATGCGTTTGCCAACGTCAACGCGGTGCCCGAACTCGACAAGGAGAAGCGGACGGTCGCCTTCACCCTGTTCATTGATCCCGGCCGCCGCGTCTACGTGAACCGGGTCAACGTCGCGGGCAACGCCAAGACCCGCGATGAAGTGGTGCGCCGCGAAATCCGGCAGATGGAAGGCGCCTATTACGACGCCGAAAAGATCAACCGCTCACGCGACCGCCTCAACCGCCTGGGCTACTTCAACGAAGTCAACATCGAAACGCCGAGCGTGGCCGGAACCACCGACCAGGTCGACGTCAACGTCAGCGTGGCCGAAAAGTCGACCGGCAACATCATGCTGGGCGCGGGTTTCTCGTCGTCGGAAGGCCTGGTGTTGTCGGGTTCGGTGTCGCAGGCCAACGTCTTCGGCACCGGCAACCGGCTAACGACGCAGATCAATTCGGGCAGCGTCAACACCGTGTATTCGCTGTCGTATACCAACCCCTACTACACCATCGACGGCATCAGCCTGGGCTACGATCTGTACCGGCGCGACGTCGATGCGGAAGAGATCGACGATGTCTCCGCCTACGAAACCTCCACGATCGGCGCCGGCGTACGCTTCGGCCTGCCGGTCAACGAGCGCGATTTCATCTCCTTCGGCCTGACCTACGAGCAGACCTCGGTCACAATTGATCCTGTATACGATCCATTAATTGGCCCAAGTTCGTACCAACTATTCGTGGGACTGGATCAATCCACGCGCGACGATGATAGTTTGCGCCTGGATACTTCCTGGGCGCGCGATACCCGCAACAGCTTCCTGTTCCCGACGAAAGGCCTTTTCCAGCGGCTCTCGGCAGAGGTCGGCACTCCGCTCGGCAGTCTGCAGTACTACAAGCTGTCGTTCCAGCATCAGCAATTCTTTCCGCTGAGCAAGCGCTTTACCCTCATGCTGAATGGCGAGGTGGGGGTCGGCGGCGGTCTGGGTGACGAAGACTTGCCGTTCTTCAAGAACTTCTACGCAGGCGGCACCAGTTCGGTGCGCGGCTTCGCGAATGGCACCCTGGGCCCCAAGGATTACTATGGCGATGCGCTCGGAGGCGATACGCGGGTAGTCGGCAACGCGGAACTCTTCTTCCCCCTGCCGGGCATCAAGGACGACCAGTCGCTGCGTATGTCGGCATTTATCGATGCGGGTGCTACTTTTGGGCCGAATAATAGAAATTCAGATGGAGTCCTGGATGGACGGTACGAGGAATTCGCATTCGAGGATTTACGTTATTCGGCAGGGGTGGCCATTTTGTGGGTGTCGCCGATGGGCCCGCTCAAATTCAGCCTGGCGCAGCCGCTGGTCGAGAAGGATCGCGACGAGACCGAAGTGTTCCAATTCACCCTTGGCAACGTGTTCTAAGGGTTAGCCGTTACCGGAGTATTTGATGATGATGAAATTCAAGCAGCTTGTCGTTTCCCTGATTCTGGCGTCCGCCTTTGCGGCCGTTCCCACCCTGGCCGATACCAAGATCGGTTTCGTCAACACTGAAAAGCTGTTGCGCGAAGCCCCGCTGTCGGTCGCCGCCCAGAAGAAACTGGAGCGCGAATTCGCCGCGCGCGATCAGGAGTTGCAGAAACTCGCCAAGCAGGCGCGCGAACTGCAGGCGCAACTCGACAAGGATGGCGTGACCATGTCGGACAGCGAGCGCAAGGCGAAGGAACGCGATCTGGGCAATCTCAATCGCGAACTGCAGCGCCAGGGGCGCGAGTTCCGCGAAGACCTCAACCTGCGCCGCAACGAAGAACTGGGACAGATCCAGGAGCGTGCGCGCAAGGCGATTCAGGAGATCGCGCGCGCCGAGAAATTCGATCTGGTCATCGAGCAGGCGGTTTATGTCGACCCCAAAAACGACATCACCGACCGGGTGATGAAGGCGCTGGGCGGAAAATAAAACAAGCCGGCGCGGGAAACAACGCCGGCATGGAAATAAATCTTTCGCGGAAAGTAAAACCCATCCTATGGCTGTAACGCTGGCAGCGCTGGTCGCCCGTTTTGGCGGGGAACTCGTGGGCGATGGCGCGCGGACGGTGTGTCAGGTTGCGCCGCTGGATCGCGCCACGCCTGACGAAATCGGCTTCGTCTCGCAGGAAAAGTATCTCTCCCAACTGGCGAGCACCCGCGCGGGTGCGGTCATTCTGCCGGCGGATGCGCGAGACGCCACCGACCTGCCGCGCATCCTCACGCCCAATCCCTACCTCTATTTCGCGCGCGTCTCGGCCCTGCTGAATCCGTCGCCGCGCCCGCCTGCGGGGGTTCATCCCGCGGCGACGGTCGCGCCGGACGCGAAGATCGCCGCCGATGCCAGCATCGCAGCCGGCGCCGTGATCGGCAGCGGCGCGGCGATTGGCGCCCGCACGGTGGTCGGGCCCAACTGCGTGGTCGGCGACCACGCCTGCGTCGGCGCAGATTGCCTGCTGCACGCCAATGTCACCGTCTACCACCGCTGCGAAGTGGGCGACCGCGCCATCCTGCATTCGGCATGCGTCATCGGCTCCGACGGCTTCGGCTTCGCACCGAGCGAAGGCCGCTGGGAAAAAATCCCGCAGATCGGCCGCGTGCTGATCGGCGACGATGTCGAGGTCGGCGCCTGCACCACCATCGACCGCGGCGCACTGGAAGACACGGTGATCGAGGAAGGCGTCAAGCTAGACAACCTGGTCCAGGTCGCGCACAACGTGACGATCGGCGCGCATACCGTGATCGCGGCCTGCACCGGCATCGCCGGCAGCGCCAGGATCGGTCGCCACTGCATGATCGGCGGTGCGGCGATGATTTTCGGTCACATCAAGATCGCCGACGGCACCCGCATCTCGACCAATACCCTGATCACCAAGTCGCTGCCGAAGGCGGGCACCTACACCTCGGCGCCGCCGTTCACTGAACACGAGGTCTGGCAGAAGAACGCCGTCCACATGCGCAATCTCGACAAGCTGGTGAACCGTGTCAAGCAGCTCGAAAAACGCATCAACGAACTGGAAAGCAAATCATGATCATGGAAATCGAGCAGGTGATGCAGTATCTGCCGCATCGCTACCCCTTTCTGCTGATCGACCGGGTCATCGAGATGGAACTCGGAAAAACCATCACCGCGATCAAGAACGTCACCATCAACGAACCGTTTTTTTCCGGCCACTTCCCCGGCGCGCCGGTGATGCCGGGCGTGCTGATCCTCGAAGCGATGGCCCAGGCGGCGGCGATCCTGTCCTTCAAGACCAAGAACATCGCGCCGGAAGATATCGGCATCGTCTACTTCGCCGGCATCGACGGCGCGCGCTTCAAGAAGCCGGTCAAGCCAGGCGACCAGCTGGTGCTCAAGGTCAGCATCGTGCGCGAGATGCGCGGCATCTGGAAATACACCGGGCGTGCCGAAGTGGGCGGCGGGCTGGTCGCCGAAGCCGAACTGATGGCCACCCTGCGCGACAAGCCCCAAATTTAAATCATGAATATTCATCCCACCGCGCTGGTCGCCGCGGGCGCCCGGCTTGCGGACGACGTCGAGATCGGTCCCTATACGATCATCGGCGAACACGTCGAGATCGGCGCCGGCACCACGGTCGGCGCCCATGCCGTGATCACCGGCCATACCAGAATCGGTGCGCACAACCAGATCTTCCATTTCGTCTCGCTCGGCGAGGCGCCGCAGGACAAGAAATACGCGGGCGAGCCGACGCGGCTTGAAATCGGCGACCACAACGTGATCCGCGAGTTCTGCACCTTCAACACCGGCACCGTGCAGGATCGTGGCGTGACGACGATCGGTAGCCACAACTGGATCATGGCTTACGTCCACATCGCGCATGACTGCGTGGTGGGCGACCGCACCATCTTCGCCAACAATGCCTCGCTGGCGGGGCACGCCGAAGTCGGCGACTGGGCGATCCTCGGCGGCTTCACCGGCGTGCACCAGTTCTGCAAGGTCGGCGCCCACGTGATGACCGGCATCTCCAGCGTGGTGTTCAAGGACATTCCGCCCTTCGTCATGGCGTCCGGGCAGCCCGCCGCGCCGCATGGCCTCAACAGCGAAGGCCTCAAGCGGCGCGGGTTTTCCGCCGAGGCGCTGGCCGCCCTGAAGCGCGCCTACAAAATTCTCTACCGCGAAGGCAATACGCTGGCCGAGGCAAAAGCCAAGCTCACCCCCGAGGCGGCCCAGCACGCCGAAGTGCAGCAGTTGCTCGATTTCCTCGCGCGCACCGAGCGCGGCATCATCCGGTGATTGATCTGGGGACCATCGCCGGCGAAGCGTCCGGCGATCTCCTTGGCGCGCACTTCATTGCCTCACTGAAACAAAGGCGCCCCGATTTGCGCGCTGCCGGAATCGCCGGCCCGCGCATGATCGAAACCGGCGTCGAAGCGATCTATCCGAGCGAAAAACTGGCGGTCAACGGTTACGTCGAGGTGCTGCGCCACCTGCCCGAACTGCTGTGGATCCGCTCCCGCATCGCCCGCTATTTCCTGCGCGAACGGCCGCGCGTCTTCGTCGGCATCGACGCGCCGGATTTCAACTTCGCGCTGGAAGCCCGGCTCAAGCAGGCCGGCATTCCCACCGTGCATTTCGTCAGCCCGTCGATCTGGGCGTGGCGGCCCGAGCGCATTCACCGCATCGGGCAGGCGGTGTCGCACATGCTGGTGGTGTTTCCGTTCGAGGAAGCGATCTACCGCGACGCCGGCATCCCGGTCACCTACGTCGGCCATCCGCTGGCCGACGTGATTCCGCTTGAACCCGAAACCGCCGCAGCGCGGTCGGCGCTGGGACTGGCAGCCGGCCCGGTCATCGCGCTGCTGCCGGGCAGCCGGCTGTCCGAGGTGGCGCGGCATGCGCGATTGATGCTCGACGCCGCGATGCGCATTCGCCGGCGCCACCCCGATGCGCAGTTCGTGCTGCCCGCCGCGAGCGAGGCAGCCGCGCGGCTGGTCCGGCAGGCGGCGCAAAGACTGGATCTTCCGCTGCAGGTTCTGGATGGCCGGTCGCACACTGCGCTGGCCGCGTGCGACGTCGCGCTGGTGGCCTCCGGCACCGCCACCCTCGAAGCCGCGCTGTTCAAGAAACCCATGGTCATCACCTACCGCGTGCCCGCGCTCACCGCCTACCTGATGCGCAAGAAAGCGCTGCTGCCGTGGATCGGCCTGCCGAACATTCTGGCGCGCGATTTCGTGGCGCCGGAACGGGTGCAGGAAGCCGCCACGCCGGAGAACCTGGCAAATGACGCGCTGGACTGGCTGGACGACGCGCCGCGCCGGGATGCGGCGATCGAAATCTTCCGCGCCATGCACGCGAGCCTGCGGCAGGATGCCAGCGCGCGCATCGCCGAGGCGGTGCGGCCCTACCTGGAGGGCGCATGACGCCGCGCCAGCCCGTCATCCTGCACGTGGGACCGCTCGGGCTGTGCGGCGTCGACGAGGCCGGCCGCGGCCCGCTGGCGGGGCCGGTGATGGCGGCGGCGGTCATGCTCGATCCCGCGCAGCCGATCGCCGGCCTGCGCGACTCCAAGAAACTTTCCGCCGCCGCGCGCGAGCGCCTGGCCGACGAGATCCGCGCGCGTGCCGTCGCCTGGTGCGTGGCCGAGGCCAGCGTCGCCGAGATCGACCGGCTGAACATCCTGCAGGCGACCCTGCTGGCGATGCAGCGCGCCGTGGCCGGTTTGCGGACACCGCCCGACGACGTCTGGGTCGACGGCAACCGCTGCCCTGACTGGGCGTGGCGCTCGCAGGCGGTGGTCAAGGGCGACGACAAGGTGGCCGCGATCGCCGCCGCCTCGATCCTGGCCAAGACCGCGCGCGACCAGTATATGTGCGGATTGCACGAAGACTTTCCCATGTACGGCTTTGCCCGCCACATGGGCTACGGCACCGCCACGCACCTGGCTGCATTGAAGGCGCACGGCGCCTGCCCGCAGCACAGGAGAAGCTTTTCCCCGATTAAACTCATGCTTGATCAATCCGTTTTGTTCTGAAAGGAAGTCCCGTGAATGTCTCGTTATTTCTGCATGTGATGGGCGTCGTCGTCTGGGTCGGCGGCATGTTTTTCGCCTACATGGCGCTGCGCCCGGTGGCCGCCAGCGTGCTCGAACCGCCGCAACGGCTCACACTGTGGGCCGGCGTGTTCGGCAAGTTCTTCCCCTGGGTGTGGGCCTCGGTGGCGCTGATCCTGCTGACCGGGCTGCACATGCTGGCGCTGCTCGGCGGCATGGCCGCACCGCTCTACGCCATGGCCATGCTGGCGCTCGGCGTGCTGATGATGCTGATTTTCGCGCAGGTATTTTTCATCCCCTACAAGAAACTCAAGCGCGCGGTCGGCGAGCAGAACTGGAAAGCAGGCGGCGCGGCGCTGGCGCAAATCCGCATGCTGATCGGCATCAACCTCAACCTGGGGTTGCTGACGATTGCGGTGGTGTTCCTCGGACGCGCCCTGGCGCCCTGATCATGGGTGTAAATCGCCTTCGGCCAGGGGTGAAAAAAAGATAGGGCGGCAGCATCCGACAGGCTGCTAGAATCGCGGCTTTCCTCCCGGCTGGCGCTCATGCTGTTTCTCGAACTCTTCGGTTATCTGCTGCTCATCCTGGTGGCGGCGGAAATCTTTGTCAACGCGCTCGAACACCTGGGCGAAAAACTCAAAATCTCGGAAGGCGTGACCGGCTCGTTGTTTGCCGCGGTCGGCACCGCCATGCCGGAAACCCTGGTGCCGCTGCTGGCGATTTTCGCCGGCACCGGCAACGCCGCCACCAACGAGGAAATCGGCGTCGGTGCGATTCTCGGCGCGCCCTTGATGCTGTCGACGCTGTCGCTGTGTCTGATGAGCGTGGCGGTGCTGAAGCGGCGCGGCCTGCTGGGCCACCTCACCCCGGAGAAGACCGGCCTCAAGCGCGACCTGGATTTCTTCCTGATGGCGTTCCTGCTGGCGTTCGTCGCCATGTTCATCCCGCATGGCGAAGGCTGGGTGCGTGCAGGCATCGCCTTTGGCATGGTGACGATCTACTTCGTCTACGTGATGCTGACCCTGCGCGCCTCGGCCGGGCTGGTGGAAGACGGCCACGCCACCGAGGCCGGCTCGCCGATGCTGCTGAGCCGGCTGGGCCTGCCGCAGAACCTGATTTTCATCCTGGTGCAGCTGGCGCTGGGGCTGGCGCTGCTGGTCACCGGCGCCAAGGGCTTCATCCACGGCGTGGAAGCCGCTGCGCCCATCATCGGCATCTCCGCGCTGCTGCTGTCGCTTTTGATCATTCCGATCGCGACCGAACTGCCCGAGAAGATCAATTCGATCCTGTGGATCCGCAAGCGCAAGGACACCCTGGCATTCGGCAACATCACCGGCGCGATGGTGTTCCAGGGCACGCTGCTGCCCGCCATCGGCATTTCGCTGACGCCGTGGGCGCCGCAAAAGGAAGTGCTGCTGGGCGTGGCGATCACGCTGGTTGCAGCGTTCTGGCTGCGCTGGGCGGTGTTGAACGGCGGACTGCGCGTGTGGCACCTGTTCGTCAACGGCGCCCTGTACGTGACCTATCTGACCGCGGTTCTGGTCTGATCAGCCGGGCGGCTCGCGGCGGAAGGGCCCGTCGAGCTCGTTCATGTAGTGGCCGATGGCGTCGGTTTCGCGTTCCAGGAAACGGTCGACCGCCTCGCGGAATTCGGCATTTTCCAGCCAGTGCCAGGAATGCGTGGCGGTCGGAACGAGGCCGCGCGACAGCTTGTGCTCGCCTTGCGCGCCGCCTTCGAAGACTTTCAATCCCTTCGCGATCGCGTATTCGATGCCCTGCTGGTAGCAGGTCTCGAAATGCAGGCCGGGCACGTATTCCAGCGTGCCCCAGTGGCGGCCGTACAGGCGCTGGCTGTCCTTCACGCAGAACGAGCAGGCGGTGGGCTCGCTGTCCTTGTCCGCAATGATGAGCAGCAGATTGCCCGGCATCGTCTCGCGCAGCTTCGCGAAAAAGGCGCGGTTGAGATGCGGTTCGCTGCGGTGGCGGGCGTAGGTGTCGGCGTAGCAGCGGTAGAAATGGTCCCAGTCGGCGTCGGTGCTCTGCGCGCCTTCCACCCAGCGGAACGTCACTCCCAGCTTGTCGAGCTTCTTTCTCTCCTGGTGGATTTTCTTGCGCTTGTCGTGCGTCATCGCGGCGAGGAAATCGTCGAAGCTGCCGTAGCCGGCGTTGAACCAGTGGAACTGGAAGCCGCTGCGGTGCAGCAGCGGTGTCGCATTGAGCGCGGCATGGTCGGGCTCGGTGGGGAACAGGATGTGGAAGGACGAGCAGTTCAAATCGCGGGTGAGTTTGAGCGCGGCCTGGATCAGCGCGGCGCGGCCGGCGTCGTTTTTCGCCAGCAGGCGCGGGCCGGGCGCCGGCGAAAACGGCACGCAGCAGACCAGCTTGGGGTAGTAGGCCAAGCCTTGACGGCGGTAGGCGTCGGCCCAGGACCAGTCGAACACGAATTCGCCCCAGGAATGATGCTTGACGTAGAGCGGCATCGCGGCGTCGAGTTGGCCGTCGCGAAACAGGGCCAGATGCACCGGCTCCCAGCCGATGTGGGCGCCGACGCAACCGGTGGTTTCCAGCGCGTCGAGGAAGGCGTGCCGTACGAAGGGTGAGTCGCCGGCCAGGGCATTCCAGGCGTCGGCCGGCAACTCCGCAATCCTTGTGACGACGCGGACGACTGTTTCCGCGGCTTCGGCTTCCGTCGCGGGGGGCTTTGCTTCAAAATGCACGTTTTGGCGAGCTTCCATCGAAAAACAAATGAACCTGCATGAATATCAGGCCAAACAAATCCTGCGCTCGGGCAACATTAACACGCCGCGCGGCATCGCCGCAGCGAGTGCCGAGGCTGCTGTAGAAGCCGCAAGCGAATTGGGCGGCGACGCCTGGGTGGTGAAGGCGCAGATTCACGCCGGCGGGCGCGGCAAGGTGGGCGGGGTCAAGGTCGTCAAGCGCCTCGACGACGTGCGCGCGATGGCCGAATCGCTGCTCGGCAAACCCCTGGTGACCAACCAGAATGCGCCCGACGGCCAGCCGGTGAACCAGGTGCTGGTCGAGGAAACCCTGCCGATCGCGCGCGAGTTGTATCTCTCCTTGCTGGTCGATCGCGAGACCGAACGCGTCGCCATCGTGGCTTCCGCCGCCGGCGGCATGGACATCGAGGAAGTCGCCCACGCCACCCCGGAAAAGGTGCTGACGGAAACCTGCGACCCGCTCTTTGGCGTGCAGGATTTCCAGTGCCGCGCGTTGGCCTTCGCGCTGGAGCTGGCGGGCGAGGCGTACAAGGATTTCTGCCGCCTGCTGCCGCAGCTGTATCGCGTGTTCGTCGCCAACGACTTGAGCCTGCTCGAAATCAATCCGCTGGTGGTGACCGCCGACAACCGCGTGCTGCCGCTCGACTGCAAGATGAGCGTCGACGACAACGCGCTGTACCGCCGCAAGAGCCTGGCCGAGCTGCGCGACGACAGCCAGATCGATGCCAAGGAAGCCGCCGCCAACGCGGCCAATGTGAACTACGTCGCACTCACCGGCAACATCGGCTGCATGGTCAATGGCGCGGGCCTCGCGATGGCGACGATGGACCTGATCCAGCTTGAAGGCGGCACGCCCGCCAACTTCCTCGACGTCGGCGGCGGCGCCACGCCCGAGACGGTGGCGCAGGGCTTCAAGATCATCCTGCTCGACCCCAATGTGCGCGCGGTGCTGATCAACATCTTCGGCGGCATCGTCCGCTGCGATGTCATCGCCGAAGGCATCATCCAGGCGGTGAAGGAAGTCGGCGTCAAGGTGCCGGTGATCGTGCGGCTGGAAGGTACCAACGCCGAACTGGGGCGCAAGCTGCTGGCCGAATCGGGGCTGGCGATCCTTGCGGCCGAGAGACTCACCGACGCAGCCAAGCTCGCCGTGGAGAAAGCAGCATGAGCATCCTCATCAACAAAAACGCCAAGGTCATCTGCCAGGGCTTCACCGGCAAGCAGGGCAGTTTCCATTCCGAACAGGCGATCGCCTACGGCACAAAAATGGTCGGCGGCGTCACCCCGGGCAAGGGCGGGCAGACGCATCTCGACCTCCCCGTATTCAACACCGTGCGCGACGCGGTGCGGCAGACCGGCGCGAGTGCGACCATGATCTACGTGCCCGCCGCGTTCGCCGCCGACTCGATCCTGGAAGCGGCCGATGCCGGCATCGAGGTCATCGTCTGCATCACCGAGGGCATCCCGGTGCTGGACATGCTCAACGTCAAGGCTGCGCTACGTGCAAATGGAGCAAAACTGATCGGCCCCAACTGTCCAGGCATCATCACCTCGGGCGAATGCAAGATCGGCATCATGCCCGGCGTCATCCACCAGAAGGGCAGCATCGGCATCGTCTCTCGCTCCGGCACGCTGACCTACGAGGCGGTGCACCAGACCACACGGCTCGGGCTGGGGCAGTCGACCTGCGTCGGCATCGGCGGCGACCCGATCAAGGGGCTGGATTTCATCGACTGCCTCGAACTGTTCGAGGCCGACCCGGAAACCGCCGCGGTGATCCTGGTCGGTGAAATCGGCGGCAGCCGCGAGGAAGAAGCTGCCGAGTTCATCCGCTCGAACATGAAGAAGCCGGTCGCCGCCTACATCGCCGGGCGCACCGCGCCCAAGGGCAAGCGCATGGGCCACGCCGGCGCCATCATCGCCGGCGGCGCCGGCACGGCGGA
This sequence comes from Thiobacillus sp., assembly GCA_021166845.1. Lineage (GTDB taxonomy): Bacteria > Pseudomonadota > Gammaproteobacteria > Burkholderiales > Thiobacillaceae > Thiobacillus. Next base: position 1,959 of record JAJPEP010000064.1, on the reverse strand, counting down.
TGCCAAGATCCGCGCGCTCGAAGCCGCCGACGTGGTCGTTGCGCAAAGCCCGGCCGGGCTGGGCGAGGCGGTGCAGCAGGCGCTGGCGGCGCGCTGACGCCCGATGAAACTCGGCATCGCCCAACTCAATCTCACCGTCGGCGACATCGCCGGCAACGCGGCCAGGCTGCTGGACGCTGCCCACGCGGCGCACGCGGCAGGCGCGGCCCTGCTGCTCACCCCCGAGATGTCGATCTGCGGCTACCCGGCCGAAGACCTGGTGCTGCGCAGCGATTTCACCGCGGCGTGCGCCGCGGCGGTCGAGCAACTGGCAGCCGATGCGCCGCCCGGACTGGCACTGATCGTCGGCTACCCCGAGCGCAGCGACGACGGCCTGTACAACGCCGCGGCGCTGCTACGCGGCGGCCGGGTCGAATCGGTGTACCGCAAGCATCACCTGCCGAATTATTCCGTATTCGACGAGCAGCGCGTGTTCGACCGTGGCGACGCGCCCTGCGTGTTCGCCTGCGGCGGCCTCTATTTCGGCCTCAACATCTGCGGCGACATCTGGGAGCCGGGGCCGGCGACGCGCGCGCTGGAAGCCGGCGCCGACTGGCTGCTGGTGCCGAACGCCTCGCCCTATCACCTCAACAAGGAGCGCGAGCGCCTTGCCGTGGCGCGCTCGCGCCAGGGCGAAACCGGCCTGCCGATCGTTTACGCCAACCTGGTGGGCGGGCAGGACGAACTGGTGTTCGACGGCGCCTCGTTCGTGCTGAATGGCGGCGGCGAGGTGGCGGCGCAGTGTCCTGCCTGGCAGGAAGGGCTGTTCTATCTCGAACTGGCCGGCGACACCTGCACGGGACCGCAGCATGTTTTGCCGGGCGAGGAGGCCGCCGTCTACGATGCCCTGGTGCTGGCGGTGCGCGACTACTTCGGCAAGAATGGCTTCAAGGGCGTGCATCTGGGCCTGTCGGGCGGTATCGATTCGGCATTGACGCTGGCGATCGCGGTCGACGCGCTGGGTGCGGACAAGGTGCACGCGGTGATGATGCCGTCGGATTACACCGCCTCGATCAGCGTCGAGGATTCGCGCGACATGGTGGCGCGGCTCGGCGTGCGCTATTCCGAAATCGCCATCAGGCCGATATTCGACGCTTTCGTCGCGCAGCTGGCGGGCGAATTTGCCGGCCTGGCGGCCGACACGACGGAAGAAAACCTGCAGGCGCGCACGCGCGGCACGCTCCTGATGGCGCTCTCCAACAAGTTCGGCACGCTGGTGCTGACCACCGGCAACAAGAGCGAAATGGCGGCCGGCTACGCCACCCTGTACGGCGACATGGCGGGCGGCTTCGGGGTGCTGAAGGACGTGGCGAAAACGCGGGTGTACCGGCTGGCGAACTACCGCAACAGCCTGTCCCAGGTGATCCCGCAGCGCATCGTCGACCGCCCGCCGTCGGCCGAGCTGCGGCCCGACCAGACCGACCAGGACAGCCTGCCGCCGTACGACGTGCTCGACGCCATTCTGGAAGCCTACGTCGAGCGCGACCTGTCGGCGCGCGGCATCGTCGCCCGGGGATTCGATGCCGCCGTCGTGCGCCGCGTCATCCGCATGGTCGATCTTGCCGAATACAAGCGCCGCCAGGCGCCGCCCGGCCCGCGCATCACACCGCGCAATTTCGGCAAGGACCGCCGCTACCCGATTACCTCGAAATACCGACCCGAAGGAGACCTTCCATGAAAAAAATCGAAGCCATCATCAAACCGTTCAAGCTCGACGAAGTGCGCGAAGCCCTGTCCGAAATCGGCGTGACCGGCCTCACCGTCACCGAGGTCAAGGGCTTCGGCCGCCAGAAGGGCCACACCGAGCTGTATCGTGGCGCCGAGTATGTGGTCGACTTTCTGCCCAAGGTTAAGATCGAGATCGTCATCGCCGCCAGCCTGCTGGAGCGCGCGATGGAGGCGATCATTTCCGCCGCGCGC
>JAJPEP010000057.1 GCA_021166845.1 Thiobacillus sp. | reverse complement strand
GAGCGTGCCGCGGACGCTGCGGCCGGTGGGGTCGATGGCGCGGTAGTCGAAGAAGGGCATGGTTGTCCAGGGGGCAGGGGTCAGGATTCAGGGGGCAGGGAAGGTGCGGCTTTGCCGCGACCAATGAATTCATAAAGCGCGGCGAAGCCGCACAAGGCCCCCTAACCCCTGAATCCTGACCCCTGGCCCCTAACACCATGCCATTCTTCGACTACCGCGCCATCGACCAGACCGGCCGCACCACCCGGGGCACGTTGTCGGCCGTCAACGACGTCGACCTCGAACTGCGCCTGAAGCGCATGGGGCTCGATCTCATCACGCTGGCGGAGCTTTCGCGCCAGTACGCCCCCAGCGGCCGCGAGCGCGTCACCCGGCGCGACCTGGTCACCTTCTGCATCCACATGCGCTACATCACCCGCGCCAGGATTCCGCTGCTCGACGGCTTGCGCGACCTGCGCGACACCATGGAAAAACGCGGCTTTCGCGATGTGCTGACCGCGCTGCTGGAAGACATGGAAGGCGGCAAGGTGCTGTCGCAGGCGCTTGCCGCGCACCCGGCGGTGTTCGGCGCCGTGTTCGTCCACAGCGTGCGCGCGGGCGAGCAGACCGGCCTGCTGGACGCGGTGTTCGACCGCCTGGGCGAGTCGCTCAAGTGGCAGGAGGAGGTCGCCGCCAAAGCCAAACGGCTGATGATCTACCCGGCGATGGTGCTGACCGTCGTCGGCGCGGCCATCCTGTTTTTGATGCTGTACCTGGTGCCGCAGGTGCTCTCCCTGGTCGAGACCATGGGGGTGGTGCTGCCGCTGCCGACGCTGATTCTAATGGCCGTATCGAAGGTGATGCAGTCGTACTGGCCGATCGGGCTGCTGCTGGCGCTGGCGCTTGGAATCGGCCTGCCGCTGTGGGTAACGCAAGCCGAGGCGGGGCGCGAATGGTGGGACCGCACCCAGTTGCGGCTGCCCATCATCGGCCCGATCGTGCGGAAGATCGTGCTGTCGCGCTTCACCAATACACTGGCGATGATGTACCGCTCGGGGGTCACCGTGCTGGACGCGTTGCGTGCGGGCGAGATGGTCGCCGGCAATCGGGTGATCGCCCGTGGCATCCACCGCGCGGCGCAGCAGATCGCCGATGGCCGCGGCCTGTCCGAAAGCTTTCAGTCGCTGGCGCTGTTCCCGCCGCTGGTGATCCGCATGTTGCGCGTGGGCGAGTCCACTGGCGCGCTCGACGAGGCACTGGACAATGTGACGTATTTCTACAATCGTGAAGTGCTCGACTCGATCGAAAACGGCCTGCGGGTTCTGGAACCGCTGCTCACCGCCATCCTCGGCCTGCTGCTCGGCGGCATTCTCGTGTCGGTGCTGCTGCCGGTGTACGACCTGATCGGGAACCTGCCGTTATGATGTTCGACCACCGCCTGATCCTGCTTGCCACCCCACGCCAGATCGGCGTACTCGACTGGCGGCCCGGCCACATGCACTGGCTGGGTGAGTTTGCCGCCAGCGAAACAGGGCTCGCGGCGTTTCGCCAGGTGCTGGTCAAGCACGCGCAGCTGCCGGTGCTGCTGGTCGTCGACACGGTGGACGAGGATTACCGCAGCGAGATTCTGCCGCACGTACAGGGACACGCGCGCGACGAACTGCTGGCACGCAAGCTCAAGCAGGTGTTCCGCAACGCACGTTTCACCGGCGCCTGGCGGCAGGCCCGCGAAACGACCGGCCGACGCGACGACCGCTACCTGCTGGCCGCCCTCACCGATGCCGAGTGGCTGATGCCCTGGCTCAGCGTGCTGCATCGCGAACGGGTGCCGCTGTGCGGCATCGCTCCGCTGGCGCTGGCGTACCAGCACCTGCTGGCCAGGCTGCGGGTGCAGGCGCCGCACACGCTGCTGGCATGCCGCCTCAACAACAGGCTGCGGCTGTCCTACTATCACAACGGCCTGCTGCGTTTTTCGCGCCTGATCGGCAGCGACACGCCCACCCAGCTGCCGGGCAATGCGGCCGACGAAATTGCCAAGACCCAGCTTTATCTCACCGGCCAGCGCATCCTGCCGCGCGAAGCCCGGCTGCATGTGCTGCTGCTGGACCCCAGCGGCCAGCTCGACAGCGCGCAGGCCCCGCTCAATGCCGACCCCGCATTCAGCACGCGACTCATCGACATGACGAGCCTCGCGCGGGCATTGCGCATTCCCGACAGTTTTCTGGCCGTCACTCCGGAGATCGCGCCGCTCGCAGCGATTGGGGGTGAACCCGTGCAACTGAATCTGGCGCCGCCCGAACTGCTGCAACGCCACACCGAATTCCGCTGGCGGCGCGGCCTGAATCTGGCGGCAGGCATCGTCGCCGCGGCCGGACTGACCCTCACCACCGCCTATTGGCTCAATACTCAGGACCTGCGCGACCAGACGCTGCGGATTGAGGGCGAGGTGCAACGCGGTGATGCACGCCACGCCGCCATCGTGCGCAACTTCCCCATGCTCGCCACCCGGCCCGACCAGCTCGGCCAGACCCTTGCCCTGGCCACGCAGCTGAATCGTTCTCCCCTCGACGTCAACGCGCTGTTCCTGCCGCTGGGGCAGGCGCTGGCCGCGCACCCCGATGTGGTCATCAAGGCATTGACGCTGCAGGATACGGCGGACGGCACGGCGAATATCACGCTGGACGCGCGGCTGTCAGACTTCGACGGCAACTATCGCGCCGCCATGTCGCGCATCGACAGCTTCGTCTCCCGGCTGGCCGCCACACCGGGCATTGCGGCGGTCGAACGCGTGACAAGCCCGGTCAACACCGCGTCCACCGCCACCCTGACCGGCAAAACCTCGGGCGAAACCAGGCCTGAAGAGACCCGTTTCACCTTGAGCCTGCAGGTGCGTTCATGAGCCGGCCGCCGATCGCCTCGCTGAAAACACCGATCCTGCTGCTGCTTGCCGCCAGCCTGCTGTCCGCTGCGGGCGTTTTCTGGAGCCACCAGCAGGACACCGAAGCGCGCGCCGATCTGCAGCGCCAGCAGACGGCCCTCAATGCCGCCCACGCACGCCAGCAACAGGGCCAAACGGAAGCGCGCCTGATCGCGCAGCATCTCGATGCCTACCGCGCGCTGGTTGCACGGGGGTTTGTCGGCGAGGAGAATCGCCTCGCCTGGATCGAGGCGGTGCACCTCGCCAATCGGGATGCCCGGCTGTACGGACTCACCTACACCCTGTCGCCACGCACGGCCGCGCCGCCCGCCCTGGCCGGCGGCCTGCCGCTCAAGCAGACCCGCATGGTGGTGAAAATGCCCTTGCTGGTGGAAACCGACCTGTCGCGTTTTATCGACGCCCTGCGCGGGCGCGCGCCCGGCCTGTTCCGTGTCGGCAGCTGCCGCCTCGCGCGCATCACCGACGCCCCGCCGCAGCCGGTCAACCGCCCCGAACTCGACGCCGAATGCGAGTTTCTGTGGTTTACCGTGGCGGCTGATGGCAAGGAGGCAAAATGAACCGAAATTGTTCATTAGGAAGTGAGGCACAAGGAGTAGGGTGCACTCGGTGCACCTTTGGGCGTCAATCGGTGCACAGAGTGCACCCTTGTACGCACTACAAATCGCCTAATGAACACTCTGAGATGAATCAACACGACACCTGGCGAGTCCGCGCCACCCCCATGCCGCTGCTCTTGCTGGCCATGCTGGGCGTGTGCGGCGCCAGCCTTGCCGCCGACCCCGGCCGCCTGTTCTATACCCCCGAGCAGCGCGCCCAGCTCGAAGCCGCGCGCGCCCGCAACGTCACCCAGCTCAGGCAGGCGACGCCCGACACAGGTGCCCCGCCGCCGGTACGCTATGACGGCGTGCTGCTCCGCTCCGACGGCAAGACCACGCGCTGGGTCGACGGCCAGCCGCAGACCGGCGCGTCCGGCGTGGTGGGCCTGAAGCCGGGCCAGATCCGCGCCGACGGCCGTGTGTACGAACCCTACCAGGTGCTGCGCCCCAGCCCCGCCGCACCTGTCGCCGAGGAACCCACCCCATGAAGCGAACACGCGGTTTCACCCTGATCGAGCTGGCGATCGTGCTGGTGATCATGACCATCCTGATCGGCGGGCTGGCGATGCCGCTGTCGGCGCAGATTCAGGCGAGGCGGATTGCGGAGACGAACAGGACACTGGAGGAGGCACGCGAGGCGATTATTGGGTATGCGATGAGCCACCGCAGTACTGCGACATGTACATGCACCTATTCTCCAGGAAATCCAGTTACGGCTACCCCATTAGCGTGCTTGTCATTCTGTCCTGTGAGTACTGTTACCGATACGGTTACTGGGGATATCACTTTACCGACAGGCCATCGCCTTCCCTGTCCGGACAAACTCGACGATGGAGACCCTCTCACCACGGACGACGGGGACGGCGTGGCCGACCATATTGGCGCAAACCTGACCGCAGACTGCGTCAAGCCTTATGGCTATCTGCCTTGGGCGACGCTCGGCGTCGCCAGCCAGGATGCCTGGGGCAACCGCCTGCGCTACGCGGTAACGGATACGTTCTCGCAGTCCGCCGGATTTTCCAATTCCGACGAAGGCGATCTGAGTGTGTGCGACAGCAGCGCCAACTCCGGCACCAGCGACTGCGAGCCGGGCAACGTGGCCGACAAGGTTCCTGTGGTGCTGGTTTCCTACGGATCGAACGGCTGGGGCGCGCTCAATGTCAACGGCAAGACGCAGGCGCCCCCTAACAGTGACAATGAGAAGGAAAACGCCAATACAGACACCGAATTCGTCAGCCGCACGCCCTCCAGGGCAGGCGATGCTGCAGGTGAATTCGACGACCTCGTGAAGTGGATTTCAGCGGATCAACTCAGGGGACGGATATGCCCAGCGGGCGGCTGTCCATAGCCTGCAATCTGAACAACACCCGTCCCGCCCGATTGTCGGGCAGTTCCAGCCGATACCCCACCCGCGCGGCCTGCCGCGCGGCCTGATACAAGCCCACCCCCAAGCCGAAATCCGACGCCACCGGGCTCAGGAACAGATTGCGCGCCACGTGCTCCGGCGCCGGCGCGCCGCTATCGGTCACGGCGAGACTCGCCAACGGCTGCAGCACCAATCTCACCTCCACTGCAATGCCGGGCTCGCGCTGGCGCTTGCGCAGCGCATTGGTCAGCAAGTTGTCGGCCACGCTGTCGAACAGGTCCTGCGGCAGCGGCGTGTCGTCGAGCGCTTCGGCGAAGAACCGCACATCGTCGTATTCGTAGCGCGTCTGCAGGGCCGCCCACCAGGCCTGCGCGGGAATCTGGGCAACATCCATTTCGGCCGGCTGCTTCAATTTGTCGACGGTCTGCGACAGGCGCGCGGCAAGTTGCGGCAGCTGGCGCTTCATCAGCGCCTGCAGACGCTCACTGTCTTCCGGGGTGGAGGTGTCGGCCGCGGCGATCAGGGTTTTCATCGACTGCAGGATGTTCTTCACGTCGTGGGTCAGGCGCGCGCCGGTGTCGTGGATGGCCTGGCTGTAGGCCTGCTCGCGCAGGGTCTGCTCGCGCACCTTGGAAGCGTAGAAATAGCCCAGCAATTGCGACAGCAGCCGCACATGCAGCGCCAGCGCGGGGGTGAGCGGGCGCGGCGCCTGCCAGGTCAGGGTCAGGCCATGAAATGAATGAACGAGGGCATGCTCGGCGGGTTCGCCGAACGTCCCTTCGCCGCGCGCGGCCTGCCAACGGCCGCCGCGGATCCAGGTCAGTTCGTGCAGGTCGGCGAGCGCTTCGCGCACAAAGGATTCGGGGTCGCGCTCGCGTTCGGCCAGCGTCGCCAGCCGCTGCGCCCAGCCCTCGAACGGCAGCCCCACCGACAGCAGATAGCGCGAAGTGACTTGCCCCAGCCCGGCAAAGCCGGCGCGCGGATTCCACAGCAACGACAGGGCCAGCAGCAGCACCGCCATGCCCAGCAGGGTCTGCACCAGCGCCCAGGCATAGCTCACCCTTGCCACCGCCACCACGGCAAACGCGCCCAGCGCCACCACCATGACGAGCAGCGACAGCATTAGCCCGTAGATGAAATCGAGCGTGGACGATGCCCCGCGCTGGCGGGTCGCGGGCAAGAACAGGATCGTCAGCGGCAACAACGGCAGACCGTAGCGCACCGCGGCCTGCAGCCCCTCGGGAAGCGAGGTGTCGCCCAGGCTCCGCGGCAGCACCCAGGCCAGCAGCAGGGAAAGCAGATAAGCCAGTGCCAGCAGGTAGGCCAGCCGCGGCCCGCGCTCGTTCTGCGAAGTCGCCACCGCGCCCACCAGTCCCGCCAGGATCGCCAGCCACAGCGCCATCACCCAGATGCTGTCCGCCAGCACCAGCAGCGCCGCCATGGCAAACACCGGCAGCGCGAGGCGCGGCTCGATGCGCGCCTCGCTGCGCACCACCGGCTGCCACAACAGGAACAGCCCGTAATGCGCCAGCAGGAACGCGCGCGTCACCGCCGCCTCGGCGTCGAGCACCACGGCCGCATGCAGGGCCAGCAGCATCAGGGCCAGCCAGCGCCCGGGCGTCACCCGCGTGAAGCGGCTTGCCAGCGACGTCAGCCAGGCCAGCGGAGACGCCGTCTCGGTGCGTTCGGTCATATCAAGGGTTATTGGAGGAACGGTAGAAGCTCAGCATGACACATGCTATCGGCATTTCACCCGGGAAATGGAGCCCGCGAACACGACTGTCCACCCACAGGACTGACGGAGATCCGACATGACCGTCGTATTTTCGTCAAGCCGGCATCCATTCCAGCGCGAAGTGTCCATTTTTATCCATTCCGATCAATAAGGTAAGCATCCATCACGTCCGGAACGAATTTTGCGTGTTGGCGGCCAGGCACAACCTAATGGAGCGCTCCGCCATGCATCACCCCAATTTCCCGCGACGCCAATCGGGCTTCACCCTGATCGAGATCGCCATTGTGCTGGTCATCATCGGCCTGCTGCTCGGCGGCATCCTCAAGGGACAGGAACTGATCACCCAGGGCCGCATTCGCAACGTGGGCAATGATTTCCAGTCGGTGACGGCGGCGATCAATCTATACCAGGATCGGTATCGGGCGTTGCCGGGGGATGATGCCGGCGCGAAGACTCGCTGGACCACCACAGAACCTGGCAATGGCGATGGTGTTATTGATGGTGCATACAATACAGCTTGTACCGCCACATCCACGACTGAAACCTGTCTGTTCTGGCACCATTTGCGGCTAGCCGGCCTGGTGGGCGGAGCCACGACCGACAGGACGCAAGCGGTCAACGCTACGCAAGGCCGCACAGGTATCCAGAATGGCGGCTTGGGCTTGGTCGGCCCCATTGTTTGCAGCAACAATCTTCCTGCAAAGATCGCCCAGGCAATCGACGCCCAGTTCGATGACGGCAATGCGACAACCGGCACGGTGCGCGGAGAAATCATCACGGTGCTGACCGCCACCCTGACGACTGGCGCACCTGGGGCCAACTACGTGGACAATGGCACCAACATCTACGTCGTCTGCAAAGCACCCTGATATACGCCCGTTGCAGGACTCTCAAGAAACACCATGCAACCCATTTATTTCGTAGTAAGCGCCCGTGGCGGAGCCCACCATCCCCGCCCGCAGGAGGGGCTTTAGCCCCGATAGGTGCGTCAATCGCGGGTAAACCCGCTCCTACAGGGGGGCGTAGGGTGTGCTATGCGCACCGGTCTTCGAACGAAAGGTGCGCACGGCGCACAGTGTTTCTTCGGCGCGATTTGCGGCATAAAGCCGATTCCTGCACTATCCCTGCAACACCCTGAACTCCGCCGCCGCCAGCCCGTCGGCGGCGCCGCGCAGCACCAGCACATCGCCGACCTTGATTTCGGTGTCGGGCTGGGGATCGACGCCCTTGATCCCCTGGCGGCGGATCGCCGCCACTTCCACCAGCAACTCGTCCAGTGCCAGCTCTTCCAGGCTGTGCCCCGCCGCCGCGGCGCCCTGCGTGATCAGCACCGTATGCAGGCGTGGCTGGGCGTGCTGGTCGAGTTCGTCGGCGTCGGAGGCGCCGCGAAAAAAGCCGCGCATGATGGCATAACGCGATTCGCGCACTTCGCGGATCCGCTTCACCACCTGGGTGAGCGGCACGCCCAGCAGCATCAGCGCGTGGGATGCCAGCATCAGTGAGCCTTCCATCACCTCCGACACCACTTCGGCCGCGCCCGCCGCTTTCAGCGCATCGATGTGGGTATCGTCGACGGTGCGCACCACCACCGGCAGTTCCGGCCGCAACTCGCGCACATGGCGCAGGATCGCCATGCTCGAATGCAGGTCGGCATAGGTCACCACCACCGCCTGCGCGCGGCTCAAGCCGGCGGCGACCAGCACTTCGCGGCGGCTGGCGTCGCCGTACACCACGTTGACGCCCGACGCGACGACTGCGCGGATGCGCTCGGGGTCGGCGTCGAGCGCGACGAAGGTGATGCCTTCGGCCTCCAGCAGGCGCGACAGGTTCTGGCCGCTGCGGCCATAGCCGCAGACGATCACGTGCTGGGCCTTGCCGAAGGTCTTGACCGCGATGTCGTGCACTTCCTTGGCGCGGCCGGCCCATTCGCTGCCGGCAAGCAGGCGGGTGATCGCGTCCATGCGGTTGATCAGCAGCGGTGCGATCAGCATCGACAGCACCATGGCCGCCAGCACCGGCTGAGTGATCCCGGCGCCCAGCAGCGTGAGGTCGGCCGCCTGCGCCAGCAGCACGAAGCCGAATTCGCCCGCCTGCGCCAGCCCCAGCGCGGTGCGCACGGCGGTGGGACGGGCGCTGCCGAACGCCATCGCCAGCCCGCCCACCAGCACGATCTTGCCGACGACAATAGCGGCGACCAGCAGCAGCACGTCGCCCCAGTTCAGCATCACCTGCATCAGGTCGAGCCGCATGCCGATGGTGACGAAGAACAGCCCCAGCAAGACGTCGCGGAAAGGCTTGATATCGTCTTCCACCTGGTAGCGGTATTCGGTCTCCGAGATCAGCATGCCGGCCAGGAATGCGCCCAGCGCCAGCGACAGGCCGGCGCTTTCGGTGAGAAAGGCCAGCCCGAGGGTGAACAGCAGCAGGTTCAGCGTGAACAATTCGGGCGACTTGCGGCCGGCCACCCACTGGAACCACGGGCGCATGATGCGCTGGCCAACGAACAGCAGAAAGCCCAGCACCACCACCGCCTTGAACGTGGCCAGCCCCAGCACCAACCCCATGTCGTCGGCGTCCTTGGCGAACGCCGGGATCAGGATCAACAGCGGCACCACCGCCAGATCCTGGAACAGCAGCGCACCGAAAATCTGGCGCCCGTGCGGGGTCTGGATTTCAAGCCGTTCGGCCAGCAGCTTCGACACGATGGCGGTGGACGACATCGACATGATGCCGCCCAGCGCGATGGCCGCCAGCAGCGGCAAGTCGAGCAGCCAGGCGATCAGCGCGGTGAGCGCGATGGTGAGCGCGACCTGGGCGCCGCCGAAGCCGAACACCGTCATGCGCATGGTCATCAGGCGCGGCAGGCTGAATTCAAGGCCGATGGAAAACATCAGAAACACCACGCCGAATTCGGCAAGGTAACGCGCCTTCTCGCTGTCCGGAATCCAGCCCAGCGCGAACGGCCCGATGGCAATGCCGGTCACCAGATAGCCGAGCATGGTCGGCAGGCGCAAGGCGCGCGCGGCGGCGGCCACCAGCACGGCGACCGCGAGCAGGATCAAAACAAGCTGCAGGCTGGAATGCATTCAGGAAAACGCGGTTGGAAAGGCAGGCTTTAGTATACTTGCCGACCATGCGACCCCAACCCACCTCCGCCGAACATTTGCTTGCGCTTGCGCGCCAGGTGCTCGACATCGAAGCCGACGCCCTGCGTACCACGTCCTCCCGCCTCGACGCCGGTTTTGCCGACGCCGTGCACCTGATCCTGGCCTGCAGCGGCCGCGTGGTGGTGTCGGGCATGGGCAAATCCGGACACATCGGCGGCAAGATCGCCGCCACCCTGGCGTCCACCGGCACCCCGGCGTTTTTCATGCATCCGGGCGAAGCCAGCCACGGCGACCTCGGCATGATCACGCAAAACGATGTCGTGCTGGCGCTGTCGAATTCGGGCGAGAGCAACGAAATCGTCTGCATCGTGCCGCTCATCAAGCGGCGTGGCGCCAAGCTCATCGCGATGACCGGCAATCCGCATTCGACCCTGGCGCGCGAGGCCGACGCCCACCTCAATGCGGCGGTCGACAAGGAAGCCTGCCCGCTCAACCTGGCGCCCACCGCCAGCACCACCGCGGCGCTGGCGCTGGGCGATGCGCTGGCGGTGGCGCTGCTCGATGCGCGCGGCTTTTCGGCCGACGACTTCGCCCGCTCCCATCCCGGCGGCAGCCTCGGCCGGCGCCTGCTGGTGCACGTGCGTGACGTCATGCACAGCGGCGAGGCGCTGCCGAAAATCGATCGCGACGCCTCGCTCAAGGTCGCCTTGCTCGAAATGACAAAGAAGGGACTCGGCATGACCGCCGTGGTCGACACCGCCGGGAAAGTGGCGGGGGTGTTCACCGACGGCGACCTGCGGCGGGCGCTGGAGCATGCGCTCGACCTGCAGCAGGCGCGGGTGACCGACCTGATGACGCCCAATCCCAAGACGATCGGCGCGGACGAACTCGCCGTTGCAGCGGTGGAAAAAATGGAAACCCTGAAAATCAACGGCCTGCTGGTGGTCGACCCCGACAACACCCTGGTCGGCGCGCTCAACATGCACGACCTGCTGAAGGCGGGGGTGGTGTGATGACTGCCGAGTTGATCAATACAGCCCTGATCGCCCGCGCGCAGAAAATCAAGCTGGTCGCCTTCGACGTCGATGGCGTGATGACCGACGGCACCCTGTTCCTGGCCGACGACGGCCAGGAATACAAGGGTTTCAACTCGCTCGACGGCCACGGCCTGAAAATGCTCAAGGGCAGCGGCGTCGAGCTTGCCATCATCACGGGCCGCAGCTCGCGCGTGGTGGAAAACCGCGCAAAAAACCTCGGCATCGAGATCGTCCACCAGGGCGCGCACGACAAACTGGCCGTGTACGAGGCGCTCTGCCGCGAACTGAACATCGAATGCAAGGCCACCGCCTACATGGGCGACGACGTGGTCGACCTGCCGGTGATGCGGCGCGCCGGCCTGGCGATCACCGTGCCCGCCGCGCCCGAACTGGTGAAGGCGCACAGCCACTACATCACCACCCGCGAAGCCGGGCGCGGCGCGGTGCGCGAAGCCTGCGAATTCCTGATGCGCGCGCAGGGCACGCTGGACGCGGCATTGGCCCCCTATCTGAAATGAAGCGTCGCGTATCAGGCACCGCGGATTCGAGGACGGCATGATCACGCGGGGCTCGTTGTGGCTGCCGCTGGCGATTTTGCTGCTGCTGGCCGCACTCAGCTTCTGGATCGAGCGTTCGGTGCAGCTGACGCCCGCCGGCAGCGAGGCGGTCCAAACCGACCCTGAAGGCATCATGGAAAACTTCGATGCGCTGCGCACCGATCCGGTGGGCAAACCGCACTACCGCTTGTCCGCCAAAAAGCTCAAGCATTATTCCGACAGCAGGCGCACGGAACTGGAATCGCCCCGCTTCATCCAACTCGACGCCGAAGCCGGCGAAGTGAGTGCCGTGGCAAAGCAGGCCACTGTCTCGTCCGGCGGCGACGAAGTGGTGCTGCTCGGCGACGTCGTCATTGAACGTGCCGCCCGCCCCGGACAATCCGCCATGACCCTGCGCACGGAACAGCTGCATGTTCTCCCCGAGCGCGACCTGCTGCGCGCGCCGGGCGCCGTCGAAATCCTCGACGACATCGTAACGGTACGCGCGGGCGCCATGGAATACGACGCCGGAAAACGCGTCATCAAACTGACAGGGCGGGTGCGCGCCCGTTATATTGCCGGACAAAACCAGGGTTCATGAATGCCATGCGAATATTAAAAACAGGAGTTTATGCGGTGCTCTCCGCCGTGCTGCTGACCTCGCCCGCCCATGCCGAAAAAGCCGACCGCGACAAGCCGGTCAACCTCGAAGCCGACATGGTCACCCTCGACGACATCCGGAAAGTCAGCGTCTACCAGGGCAATGTGGTTTTGAGCCAGGGCACGCTGATGCTGCGTGCCGACCGTGTGCAGGTAACCCAGAATGCGGGCGGGCTCGACAAGATAAGCGCCACCGGCCGCCCCGCGACGTTCCGCCAGAAGCTCGATAACCGCGACGAATTCATCGAGGGGGCTGCCGACCGCATCGAGTACGACAGCGTCGACAGCCAGCTTGAAATGATCGGCCAGGCCCAGCTGCGGCGCGGTAGCGACGAACTGCGCGGCACGCGGATTTCCTACAATGCCGACACCGAGTTCTACAAGGTCGTCGGCCAGCCCGGCATGGAAACCCCGGCCGGCCGGGTGCGCGCCGTCATTCGCCCGAAGCCGCGCACCGACCAGCCCACCACGCAACCCGACCAGCCATGAGCCGGATTTCCGCCCAGGGCCTGCGCAAGACGTATGGCAAACGCACCGTGGTGCACGACGTCTCATTCGAGGTCGATAGCGGCGAGGTAGTCGGCCTGCTGGGACCAAACGGCGCCGGCAAGACCACCTGCTTCTACATGGTGGTGGGGCTGATCGCGGCGGACGGCGGCAGCGTGCAGCTGGATACGCATGACCTCACCCATATGGCGATCCACCAGCGCGCGCGGCTGGGGCTGTCCTACCTGCCGCAGGAGCCGTCCATCTTCCGCAAGATGACGGTGGAGGAAAACATCCGCGCCATTCTGGAACTCAAACCCTACACCGAGGACGAACGCGAGGAACATCTCAACAACCTGCTCAATGATCTGCACATCGAGCATCTGCGCGATGCGGCCGCCATCAGCCTGTCCGGCGGCGAGCGCCGCCGCGTGGAAATCGCGCGCGCGCTGGCCATCAATCCGCGCTTCATCCTGCTCGACGAGCCCTTCGCCGGGGTCGACCCCATTGCCGTGCTCGACATCCAGAAGCTGGTGCATTTCCTGATCGAGCGCGACATCGGCGTGCTCATCACCGACCACAACGTGCGTGAAACCCTCGGCATCTGCGACCGCGCCTACATCATCAATGAAGGCCGCCTGCTGATCGCGGGCACGCCCGACCTCATCATCCAGGACGACAATGCGCGCAAGGTCTATCTCGGCGAGAATTTCCGCCTGTAACTTCAATCTGCGCAAAAAATCACGCTACACTTGATTCAAGTCGGCATGATTTTTGCCGTAGTCAGATTTTATGAAACACAGCCTTCAACTCAAGCTCGGCCAGCACCTTACCCTGACACCGCAACTGCAGCAGTCGATCCGGCTATTGCAGCTATCGACGCTGGAATTGAACCAGGAGCTGGAGCAAATGCTGCAGGACAATCCGCTGCTGGAACGCGAGGACGAGGACGACGCCGATCTTGCCGTTGCCGAAGCGCCCGCCCACACCGCCGAGGCCGAGGCGCAAAGCACGGAACCCACTCAATCCGAAAGCTCCGAATCCGATCCGGTCACCGCGCTGGACGATTCCGACTGGAACGATTACAGCTCTGCCGGCAGCAATGACGAAGACAGCGACTATGAGCAAGGCTCGGTAGCGAGTTCGACCCTGCGCGAACACCTGCTGAACCAGCTGATCGTCAGCCCGCTCACCCTGCGCGACCGCACCCTGGTTGCCACGCTGATCGACGACCTGGACGATTCCGGTTTTCTGACCCAGCCGCTGGAGGACATCACCGCCAGCCTGCAGGACGAAATCGAGGAGCTCGAGCCCCAGGAAGTCGAGACCGCGCTCAAGCACCTGCAGAACATGGATCCGACCGGAGTCGGCGCGCGCAACCTGGCCGAATGCCTGACCCTGCAGCTGCGCGCCCTGCCCCCCGACACCCCGGCGCGCGACGTCGCCATGCGGCTGACCGCGCATTATCTCGACCTGCTGGCCGCACGCGATGTCGGCAAGCTGAAGAAAATGCTCGGCATCGACGATGCCGAGCTGCACGCGGCGCGCACCCTGATCCTTTCGCTCAACCCGCGTCCGGGCGCCGTCTTCGGCGCCGACGAAACACGCTATGTCATTCCCGACGTGTATGTGCGCAAGGTCAAGGGCATGTGGATTGCCAGCCTCAACACCAACGCCATGCCCAAACTGCGCGTCAATCGCGTCTATGCCGACATCCTGGCGCGCCACCGCGAAAGCGGCGGCGGCCAGCTTGCCACCCAGTTGCAGGAGGCGCGCTGGCTGATCAAGAACGTGCAACAGCGGTTCGACACCATCCTGCGCGTCTCGCAGGCCATCGTCGACCGGCAGAAGCAGTTCTTCGAACACGGGGATGTGGCGATGCGCCCATTGGTATTACGTGAAATTGCCGACACGGTGGAACTGCACGAATCGACCATTTCGCGCGTCACCACGCAAAAATTCATGATGACCCCGCGCGGCCTGTACGAACTGAAATATTTTTTCGGCAGCCACGTCGCCACAGATAGCGGCGGCGCCTGCTCGTCAACCGCGATCCGGGCGCTGATCAAGCAGTTGATCGCCGCCGAAAGCGGCAAAAAACCGTTATCCGATGGCCAATTGGCCGAAGTTTTGAGCCAGCAGGGCATCGTGGTCGCCCGTCGAACCGTCGCAAAATATCGCGAAACGCTGCACATTCCGCCGGCAAATATGCGGCGTGTGCTTTAACGGCCTTCTTGAATGTATTTCAGTTTCGTCTCACAATGAAACCGGACGCAAATCATCGCTCCGAAATACAGACAAGCCGATTTTTCAGTTTTTTAACAGACTTAGGAGGCTCTATGAATTTGACGATTTCCGGCCATCATCTGGCAGTGACCCCAGCCATTCGCGACTATGTTTCCGAGAAACTCGACCGCGTCAAACGCCACTTCGATCATGTCATCAACCTGACCGTGATCATGCAGGTGGAAAAACTGGTGCACAAAGTGGAAGCCACCCTGCACGTCAAGGGCCATGATTTCCACGCTCGCAGCGAGGATGGCAACATGTACGCTGCCATCGACCTTCTGGCCGACAAACTGGATCGCCAGATCGTCAGGCACAAGGAAAAAACCGCGGATGTCCATCAGGCCGACGGCGGTTTGAAGCATCAACCGAGCGAAAGCGCCGCCTGACTTCGCGCCGCCCGAATTGAGGCACCCCCCGCCCGGAGCCACTCCGGGCGTATAATTTGCAGGCGCCGGATTCCTTCCCCGGCTTTGCAACCGGCATGAACCTGATCGCACCACTCATCACCCCCGACTCCACCTTGCTGGACATGAGCTTCACCAGCAAGAAGAAGCTGTTCGAACATGCTGCGGAGCTGTTCGCCAAAATCCACGGGCTCAAGGCTTCCGATATTTTCACCAGCCTGTTCGAACGCGAACGCCTGGGCTCGACCGCGCTCGGCTACGGCATCGCCATTCCGCATGGCCGCATCAAGGGGCTGAAGGATGCCAGCGGCGCGCTTTACCGCCTGAAGACGCCGCTCGAATTCGACGCCCCGGACAACCAGCCGGTATCGCTGTGCTTCATCTTGCTGGTCCCCAAGAATGCCAACGAACGTCATCTGCAGATTCTGGGCGAACTGGCGCAACTGTTCGGCGATGATGCCATGCGTGCAAAAATGCTGGGCGCGGCGACCCCGACTGAATTGATCGCGCTGCTCGAGTCATGGTCTGGCTAGACGCGCGACCTGGCGCATGAGCGAGATAAGCCACGTTTCGGTCGAGACCCTGTTCCGCGACATGGCGGAACAGCTCGGCCTGCAATGGCTGGCCGGACGCAACGGCGGCCAGCGCAGCCTGTCTTCCGAAACCATTCAGAAACCGACTCTGGCCCTCATCGGCCACCTGAATTTCGTCCACCCCAACCGGGTGCAGGTGCTGGGGCCGGCCGAAATGGACTATCTGCGCAGCCTGTCCGAATCCGCCCTGCAGGACGCCATCGACCACCTGTTTTCGACCGAGCTGGCCGCCATTGTCGTCTCCAACGGCGAAGCCGTGCCGGCTGCCCTGCTCGACAGCGCCGAGCGTACCGGGACACCGCTGTTCACATCGATGCTGGCGAGTCCCGTCCTGATGTCCTTCCTGGGGCACTACCTGACGCAGACCCTGGCCGAGACCACCTCGATCCACGGGGTATTCCTGGAAGTGCTGGGCACCGGCGTCCTCATCAAGGGCGATGCCGGCGTCGGCAAGAGCGAACTGGCGCTGGAACTCATCACGCGCGGCCACCGGCTGGTTGCCGACGACGTGGTCGACCTGAAACACGTCGCGCCGAAAACGCTGGAAGGCATCTGCCCGCCGCTGATCCGCGACTTTCTCGAAGTGCGCGGTCTCGGCATACTCAACATCCGCGTCCTGTTCGGCGAAATGGCGGTCAAGCCGCAAAAAAATCTCAAGCTCATCGTCGAACTGGTGCATCCGCAGGAAATCGGTGAAGTCAGCCTCAACCGGCTCGACATGGTGGCGTCGACCGAGACCATTCTTGGCGTCGCCATTCCCAAGGTACGCATCCCGGTTGCGGCCGGCCGCAATCTTGCCGTGCTGGTCGAAGTGGCGGTACGCAATCACCGCCTCAAACGGCGCGGCATCAATCCGGTCGAGCAACTCATCAAGCGCCAGCAGGCAGCCATCGACGGGAACGGATGATGCAGATCGTTCTGGTCTCGGGATTGTCGGGTTCCGGCAAAAGCATTGCCATCGCGGTACTGGAAGACGTCGGCTATTACTGCGTCGACAACCTGCCGCTGGCCATGCTGCAACCCCTGGTCGACTATCTGACGCGCGAAGGCCACACGCGCATCGCCATCGCCATCGACGCGCGCAGCAGCGCGAGCTTTGCACAGCTGCCCAAGATTGCCGGGGCGCTGCGCGAACAGGGCGCCGACCTGCGGGTGATTTTTCTCGAAGCCAAGACGCTTTCGCTGGTCAAGCGCTTTTCCGAGACGCGGCGGCGCCATCCGCTGTCCAGCGACAGCGTCTCGCTGCAGGAAGCCATCCAGCTCGAACGCGAGATGCTCGCCGATGTCGCGCCGCTGGCGCACCGCATCGACACCAGCGACCTCTCCGCCGCAGCCCTGCGGCTGTGGATCAAGGACCTGGTCGGCCAGGACCGCTCGCGCATCACCCTGTTGTTCGAATCCTTCGGCTTCAAGCACGGCATTCCGCTCGACGCCGACCTGGTGTTCGACGTGCGCTGCCTGTCCAATCCGCATTACGTCGCCGAACTGCGTCCGCTCACCGGATGCGACCAGCCGGTCAGGGACTACATCGAGGCGAGCGCCGACGCGATGGCGCTGCTGGCCGACATCCGCAGTTTTGTCGAAAACTGGCTGCCGTGCTTCATCCGCGACCACCGCGCCTACCTGACGGTCGCCATCGGCTGCACCGGCGGCCAGCACCGCAGCGTCTATTTTGCCGAAACGCTGGCTGCCGCCTTCCGTGAACGCGAACAGGTGCTGGTGCGGCACCGCGAGTTGGCCTGATGCTGCGCATCGGTGACCTGGGCGTGCTGCTGGCCGGCGCGGGCCTGATTGCCGCGCTGACGGTGTTTGCCTGGGGCGGCGGCCGCGGCGACACCGCGGTCATCCGCGCCGCCGGCCAGGTCGTGCAAACCACCCCCCTCACCCACGCACAAAGCTTCTCCATCGATGGCCCGCTCGGCGCTACGCGAATCGAAATCGAGCCCGGTCGCGCCCGCATCGCGCGCGACCCTTCGCCGCGCCAGCTGTGCGTGAAACAGGGCTGGCTCACGCAGTCCGGCCAGGCCGCGCTGTGCCTGCCGAACCAGGTCAGCCTCGAAATCCGGGGGCGCACGTCCGCCTATGACACGCTCGGCTATTGAATTGCCGGTCACGGCCGACGACCGCCGCATCGCATGGCTGGCGGCGCTGGCGATCGGTCTCACGCTCGCCGAAGCGGCGATCCCCAGCCCCGTTCCCGGGGTGAAGCCCGGGCTCGCCAACATCGTCATCCTGCTGGTGCTGCTGCAATATGGCTGGCGCGCGGCGGCCTGGGTGTCCGCCTTGCGCGTGCTGGCCGGCGGCCTGCTGCTGGGCAGCCTGTTCGCGCCGGGATTCTGGCTGTCGGCCGCCGGCGCGCTCGTCAGCCTGTCCGTCCTGGCGCTGGCGCGCCACCTGCCCGGCCGTTATTTCGGTCCGGTCAGCCTGTCGGTGCTGGCGGCCTTCGGCCATATCGGCGGCCAGCTCGCGCTGGCCGGCTGGTGGCTGCTGCCCAGCGCCGCGCTGATCAAACTGCTGCCGGTATTTGCCGCGGCCGCCCTGATTTTTGGCGCGGTGAACGGCGTGATCGTCGCGCGCCTGCTTGCCGCCCCGGCGCCGGACAAGCGACAATCCACGCCATGCATCCTCCCCTGAATACCGTCACCCTTGCGCTCACCGGCGCATCCGGCATGGCCTATGGCCTGCGCCTTCTTGAATGCCTGCTGGCCGCCGACGTGCGCATTTACCTGCTGCTGTCGCAGGCCGCCCACATCGTCGCCAAGCAGGAACTCGGCGTGGCGCTGCCGGCACGCGCCAGCGATCTCGAAAAGCAGCTGAGCGAGAGCCTCAACGTGCGCGACGGCCAGCTGCACGTGTTCGGCCGCGAGGACTGGAATGCGCCGGTCGCCTCCGGTTCCAATCCGGCCGACGCGATGGTGGTGTGCCCGTGTTCGATGGGCACGCTCGCTGCCATTGCCCACGGCCTGTCCGACAACCTCATCGAGCGCGCCGCCGATGTGATGCTGAAAGAGCAGCGCAAACTGATACTGGTTCCGCGCGAGGCGCCGTTTTCCACCCTGCACCTGGAAAACATGCTGACGCTGTCTAGAATGAACGCTGTGATCCTGCCCGCCAATCCCGGTTTTTACCATCGTCCGCAAAATGTCGAGGCCATCGTCGATTTCATCGTCGCGCGCATTCTTGACCAGTTGCGCATCCCGCACACGCTGATGGCGCGCTGGGGCGACGATCGATGAGAGCAGCACTCGAACAATTCAGGCTGCCGCTATTCCCGCTCAATGCCGTGGTGTTTCCAGGCGGTTGGCTGCCGCTGCGGATTTTCGAGCAACGCTATCTCGACATGGTCAAACAGGCCATCGCCGACGACACGCCATTCGGCATCTGCGCCATCCGCGAAGGCGCGGAAACCGGCGCCCCGGCCGTCCCCTACGCCGTCGGCACCCGCGTGCACGTCACCGACTGGGACATGCCGCAGGCCGGCATCCTGCACATCGACACCCAGGCGGAGGAACGCTTCGTCGTCCGCAGCACCCGCACCGAACCCGGCGGCCTGCTTACCGGCAGCGTCGAGGCGGTCAGCGCAGAGCCCGCCAGCGCCATCCCCGCCGAACTCGAACTTGCCGTCGAAATCCTGCGTCATATCATCGGCGAATACGGCACTGCCCATTTCCCCGCGCCGCACGAATTCGACAATGCCGTGTGGGTGGGCTTCCGGCTATCCGAAGTGCTGCCGCTCAAGCTCTCCGTCAAACAGAATCTGCTGGAAATGAACGACAGCGCGATGCGCCTGCGCATCCTCACCGAATTCCTCAAAAAGCAGGTCAACTGATGGCGCGTTTTTATCCTGCGCTTGAAGCCAGGCATCGCGACTTCATCGCCGCGCAGAAACTGTTCTTCACCGCCAGCGGCGCCGCCGACAGCCGCCTCAACCTGTCGCCCAAGGGCATGGACAGCCTGCGGGTGCTGTCCGACAGTCGCGTGGCCTACCTCGACCTCACCGGCAGCGGCAACGAAACCGCCGCCCACCTGAAGCACGATGGCCGCCTGACCATGATGTGGTGCAGCTTCGACGTCGACCCGCTGATCCTGCGCCTGTATGGGCGCGGCCGCACGGTGCGCCGCCAGGACGCCGAATGGGGCGGGTTGCGCCGCTGCTTTCCCGCCCTGCCCGGCGAGCGCCAGATCGTCGTACTCGACATCGAAGCGGTGCAGACCTCGTGCGGCTACGCCGTGCCGAGATACCGCTACACGGGCGAGCGCGACACGCTGGCGCGCTGGGCCGAGAAGAAAGGCGCGGCGGGCTTGCTGGATTACTGGCGCGAGAAAAACCAGGCCAGCATCGACGGCCTGCCCACCGGGCTCTTGGAGGACGCATGATGAAACGAATCCTGATCCCGCTCGCGCTGATTGTGGCCGCCTGCGACCCCGGCACGCCGCCGCAGCCTGAAACCGGACGCGAACCCAACCCCGCATTCGAAGCCCAGATTCAGGCGGTGGAGAAAGCGCGTGCGGTCGAGGGGCAGGTGATGGATGCCGCAGAGGCGCAACGCAAGCAAATGGATGAAACGGAGCAGTAATGCAATCATGCTGAAATGGCTGTTCACCCTGATTGCGGCCCTGCTGGTTCTGGGCCTGCTCACCCCCTGGCTCAACCGACTGGGCCTGGGACGCTTGCCGGGCGACCTGCGGGTGAAGCACGCACGCGGCACGTTCTATTTCCCCTTCACCAGCGTCATTCTCATGTCGCTGCTGCTCTCGCTGCTTGCCTGGCTGTTTGGTCGATGAACAAGGCCTTCGTCAAGGAAACCGACACGGACGACGCCGACGAAGACGAGATCGCCGCGCCGGCGCTGCCCGTCGGATCGAAGAACTACATGACGCCCGCGGGCTACGCGCAGCTCGACGCCGAATTCAATCAGCTATGGAAAGTCGAGCGGCCCAAGCTGGTGGAAACCATCTCCTGGGCCGCGAGCAACGGCGACCGTTCTGAAAACGGCGACTATATCTACGGCAAGAAGCGCCTGCGCGAGGTCGATCGCCGCATCCGTTTCCTGTCCAGGCGGCTGGAACACGCCGAGGTGGTCGACCCCGCCACCCGCGAGGACACCGATCAGGTGTTCTTCGGCGCCACCGTCACCGTGGCGGATCGGGACGGCAGCGAGTCCAGCTACGTCATCGTCGGCATCGACGAAGCCGACGCCGGACGCGGCCGCATCGCCTGGATATCGCCGATGGCGCGCGCGCTGCTGAAAGCGCGCGAAGGCGACAGCGTCAGCGTGCAGACGCCGGAGGGCCGGCGCGAGGTGGAAATCGTCGAGGTGCGCTACCAGGCCATCGTCTGACCCGGCTGCATATCGACCGCTGTTCAGTACAGCGCGCTGGCCAGCATCCGCCGGTAGCGGCTTGAAAGTTCGCCGCCGCCCAGCAGGTCGAATACCGACAGCAGGGTCTTGCGGCCGATGTCGTCGCCGAAGCCGCGATCGCGGCGGACGATTTCCAGCAGCTGGTCCATGCCCGCTTCGTATTTGCCGGCGGCGACCAGCAGGTTGGCGAGCTTCAGCCGCGCCTCCAGATCGTTTTCGTTGGCCGCCACCCGCGCGGCCAGCGCCGCTTCGTCCTCGCCGGCCGCCCCCATGAATTGCAGCCGCGCCTTCAATTGCGGCACGCGCGGATCGGCGTCGTCCGCAACGCCCGCAATCAGGCGGCGGGCTTCGTCGGCCTCGTTCAGGTCGAGCATGATTTCCGCGGCATCGAGCCGCACGCCGACATGGGAGGGGTCGATTTTCGAGGCATCGGCCAGCTTCTGCAGCGCGGCGGACACGTCGCCGGCAAGACGCAGTTCGGCCGCCTCGACACGCAGTTCGTCGGCCGGGCCGGGAACCAGCCGATCGAGGAAGGCGCGCACTTCGGATTCCGGCAGCGCGCCGGAAAACTCGTCGACCGGCTTGCCGTCGATGAAGGCCTTGACGCTGGGAATGCCGCGCACGCCGTAGCGTGTGGCGAGTTCCTGGTTGTCGTCCGAATTGATCTTGGCAAGCAGGAACTTGCCGCCGTATTCGGCGGCAAGTTTTTCCAGGACGGGTTTCAGCGCCTTGCAGGGCTCGCACCAGGGCGCCCAGAAATCGACCAGCACCGGGCGATGCCTCGATTCTTCGAGAACGGCTTGCTGAAAATCGGCGAGGCCGACGTCGAGGGAATGTTCGGTCATGGGACTCCGCTTCAACCTGCCGGATGGGCCGCCCGGCTAAATCAGACCCGCTTAAATCTGCCTGGCCAGCTCGGCCGCGATGCCAGTATAGGACGCCGGCGTCAGCGTTTTCAGGCGGGCCTTCTCGGCGTCGGGCATGGCCAGTCCGTCGATGAAGGCATGCAGAGTCTCGCGCGTCATGCCGGCCTTGCCGCGCGTGAGTTCCTTCAGCTGCTCGTAGGGATTGGCGATGCCGTAGCGGCGCATCACAGTCTGGATCGGTTCGGCCAGCACTTCCCAGTTGGCCTCGAGATCTGCCGCCAGCGCCAGCGGGTTGGCTTCGAGCTTGCCAAGGCCGCGCAGGCAGGATTCGTACGCCAGCAGGCTGTAGCCGAAGCCGATGCCCATGTTGCGCAACACGGTCGAGTCGGTGAGGTCGCGCTGCCAGCGCGAGACCGGCAGCTTTTCGGCGAGATGCCGCAGCACCGCGTTGGCCAGCCCCAGGTTGCCTTCGCTGTTTTCGAAATCGATCGGGTTGACCTTGTGCGGCATGGTGGAAGAGCCGACCTCGCCCGCCTTGACCTTCTGCTTGAAGTAGCCCAGCGAGATGTAGCCCCAGAGGTCGCGGTCGAGGTCGATGAGAATGGTGTTGGTGCGCGCGATGGCGTCGTACAGCTCGGCCATGGCGTCGTGCGGTTCGATTTGGATGGTGTAGGGGTTGAAAGTGAGCCCCAGCTCCATCACGAACGCACGCGCAAAGCTTTCCCAGTCGAGGTCGGGGTAGGCCGAAAGATGCGCGTTGTAGTTGCCGACCGCGCCGTTGATCTTGCCCAGCAGTTCGATGTCGCCGATGGCGATGTAGCTGCGGCGCAGACGATAGACGACGTTGGCGAGCTCCTTGCCGACGGTGGTGGGCGAGGCGGGCTGACCGTGGGTGCGCGACAGCATCGGCAGGTCGGCATGGTCGTGCGCGAGGTCGGTCAGGCGCACGATCAGCTTTTCCAGCGCGGGCAGCAGGACGGCATCGCGTGCGCCTTTGAGCATCAGGGCATGCGACAGGTTGTTGATGTCTTCCGAGGTACAGGCGAAGTGGATGAACTCGGACACCGCCGCGATCTCGGCGCTGGCCTGCGTCTTTTCCTTGAGGAAATACTCGACCGCTTTCACGTCGTGATTGGTGGTCGCCTCGATCGCCTTGACGCGCTCGGCATCGGCCACCGAAAAGGTGTCGGCGATGCGGTCGAGCAGCGCGACCGCGTCGGCGGAAAACGCCGGCACTTCGGCAATCCCGGGTTCGGCCGCCAGCGCCTTCAGCCACTCGATCTCGACGATGACCCGGTATCGGATCAGCGCATACTCGCTGAAGAAGTCGCGCAGCGGCGCGGTCTTGCTGCCGTAACGGCCATCGAGCGGAGAAAGGGCGGTGAGTGCGGTCAGTTCCATGATTTTGTCCGAATTCGCTTCAATAATTGTTTTTACGTTCGCCAGATCAAACGATACGCCGATCACGCCGTATTAAACGGTGCGCCGATCGCGCACGGCCTGCGCCAGCGTGCCGCTGTCGACGTATTCCAGTTCGCCGCCCACCGGCACCCCGCGCGCCAGGCGGCTGACCTTGATGCCGCGCGCTTTCAGCAGCTCGCCGATGGTGTGCGCGGTGGCCTCGCCTTCCGGGGTGAAGTTGGTCGCCAGGATCACCTCCTCGACCACGCCGTCCAGCGCGCGATCGATCAGGCGGTCGAGATGGATCTCGCGCGGGCCGATACCGTCGAGCGGGGAGAGGCGCCCCATCAGCACGAAATAGAGGCCGTTGTAGCTTTGCGTGGCCTCCATCATGTTGAAGTCGGTGGGCATTTCGACCACCGCCAGCAGCCGTTTGTCGCGGCGCGGGCTGGTGCAGACCTCGCACACTTCCGCCTCGGAAAAATTGTTGCACAGGCGGCAGTGATGCAGGTGCGTCAGCGCATGGTTGAGCGCCGCCGCAAGCTGCTCGGCGCCGCGGCGGTCGCGCTGCAGCAGATGGTAGGCCATGCGCGCGGCCGACTTGGGGCCGACCCCGGGCAGCACGCGCAGGGCGCCGATCAGGTTTTCCAGTGCGGCAGGCTGCACGGCTCAGAACGGCATCTTCATCCCCGGCGGAATCGGCAGGCCGGCGGTCACGCTGCCCATCTTTTCCTGCACCGTGGACTCGACCTTGCGCACCGCGTCGTTCACCGCCGCAGCCACCAGGTCTTCCAGCATTTCGCGGTCGTCCGTCATCAGGCTGGGGTCGATGCTGACGCGGCGCACGTCGTGCTTGCAGGTCATCGTCACCTTGACCATGCCGGCGCCGCTCTGCCCCTCGATTTCGATATCGGCCAGCTTGGCCTGCATTTTGGCCATGTTTTCCTGCACCTGCTGGACCTGCTTCATCATGTTGCCGATGCCGCCCTTCATCATGGATGTTCTCCTAATGGTTGTATGGAAGTAGCGTCGAGCTGGCCGCCAAACTGGTCGACCAGCTCGCGCACGAATGGATCCGATTCGATGGCGGCTACGGCCTCGTCCTGGCGCGCCTGCCTGATGCGCGAACGCACCTGCTGCGGCGTCTTCTCCGCCGCGGCGCCGATCTCGATCGTCACGGAGAGCGTTGCCCCGTACCTGTCGCGCAGTGCCGCGATCAGCTTGTCCTGATAGGTGCGGTCGAGCAGGTGCTTGTGCGCTTCGCCCACGCGCAGCGTCACGGCGTCACCCGCCTGCGACACCAGCTCGCAGTGGTCGGCGAGCATTTTCGCCATGCCGCCAAGGCGCAGCTCGGCGACGATGGCGAGCCAGTCCCAGGCCGCTTGCGGCGCGGATTCGCGGGCAACCAGCTCGACGGCGCGCGGCGCAACCGGTTCGGGCGGCCGCGTGGCGGGCGCGGGCAGCGCAGCCGGCTCGGGGGATGCGGTTTCGATGGGTACGGGCGTCCCGCCCGACGCAATGGCGGCATCCGGCACCTGCGCGTGCGACACGGCGGACGATGCCGCAGGCGCGGCGGCACGCCTCGGCGCGGGACGCTCCGCCGCCACCGCGCGGTTCCCCGAGCCCGGGGCGAACGCCAGCATGCGCAGCAGCGTCATGCAGAAGCCGGAAAACTCGTCCGGCGCATACGGCAGATCGCGGCGGCCATTCAAGATGATCTGGTAGTACAGCTGCGCCGTTTCGGCATCCAGCTGCGCGGCCGCAGCCTGCATCCGCTCGGCGTCGGCGCTGGCTTCAACCGAGCCCGGTGCATGCAGCAGCAGCGCCAGCTGGGTCAGCAGGCTGCCCAGGTCCTGCAGCGTCGCATCGAAGGCAATGCCGCGCTCGGCCAGCTGACGCGCCTGCTCCAACAGCGCATCGCCGTCGTGCGCCGCCAGCGCGTCGAGCAGGTCGAACAGGTAATCGCGTCGCACCGTGCCCAGCATGGCCTCGACAGCGGCTGCCTCCACCTTGCCGCCGCCGTAGGCAATCGCCTGGTCGGTCAGCGACAGCGCGTCGCGCATGCTGCCGGCGGCGGCGCGCGCCAGCAGATTCAGCGCGGCGGGCTCGCTGACGACCTTCTCCTGTTCCAGCACCTCGCCCAGATGCTGCGCCACCAGCGCGGGCAGCATCGGTTTCAGGTTGAACTGCAGGCAGCGAGAAAGCACCGTCACCGGAATCTTCTGCGGGTCGGTGGTGGCGAGGATGAACTTCACATGCGCGGGCGGCTCTTCCAGCGTCTTCAGCATGGAGTTGAACGCAGGCTTCGAGAGCATGTGCACTTCGTCGATGATGTAGACCTTGTAGCGTCCCACCGTCGGCGCGTACTGCGCGTTGTCGAGCACCTCGCGCATGTTGTCGACGCCGGTGTTCGACGCCGCGTCGAGCTCCAGCAGGTCGACGAAGCGCCCGGCGTCGATCTGGCTGCAGGCCGAACACGTGCCGCAGGGGGTCGCCGTGACGCCGGTCTCGCAATTGAGGCATTTGGCCAGAATGCGCGCCAGCGTGGTCTTGCCGACGCCGCGCGTGCCGGTGAGCAGATAGGCGTGGTGGAGGCGGCCCTGGGTGAGCGCGTTCGACAGCGCACGCACCACGTGTTCCTGCCCCTTGAGGTCGGCGAACCCACGTGGCCGCCACTTGCGGGCCAGCGCCAATGCGGGGGAAGCGGAATCGCCGAAGAGGTCAGTCATGTTTGAGGGGCGAGGGGTCAGGATTCAGAGGTCAGGAAAAGCCATTTACTCACGGCTTGCACTGCAAAACCATCACACCCCGATCCCTGAATCCTGACCCCTGAATCCTGGAAGAGTGGCGAGCCAGAACCCCGGCACTGGCATGGATCGCTGGGGCTGCTTCCTTCCGGACCTGACCCGGTTCACGACTTGGCCATGCGGGGAGGCCCGCCACGGCCATTTTACCGTCATTCCTCATCCGCCGGCGCGGTCAGGCGGCGTTTTTTCACTGCATCGGCCAGCAGACGCAGCAGGGGTTCGGTATCGTCCCAGCCGATGCACGCATCGGTGATCGACTTGGCGTACTCCAGCGCCTGGCCGGGAATCAGGTCCTGGCGGCCGGGATTGAGGTGGCTCTCGATCATCGCGCCGATGATGCGGGTGTCGCCCGCCGCGACCTGTGCGGCAACGTCCGCACCCACCTCCAGCTGGCGCTGATACTGCTTGCTCGAATTGGCGTGCGAGAAGTCGATCATCAGTTGCTGGCGCAGCCCCGCCGCGGCGAGCTCGGCGCACCCATGGTCGACACTCGCGGCGTCGTAGTTGGGGGTCTTGCCGCCGCGCAGGATGACGTGGGCGTCCTCGTTGCCGGCCGTGCTGAACACACCGACGTGGCCCGACTTGGTGACGGAAATGAAATGGTGGCGCGCGGCCGCCGCCTTGATCGCGTCGACCGCGATGCGCAGGCTGCCGTCGGTGCCGTTCTTGAAGCCGACCGGGCACGATAGTCCGGAGGCAAGCTGGCGGTGTGACTGCGACTCGGTGGTGCGTGCGCCGATCGCACCCCAGCTCACCAGATCGGCAATGTACTGCGGTGAAATGAGGTCGAGAAATTCCGTGGCACACGGCAGGCCGATCTCGTTGATGCCCAGCAGCAGCTTGCGCGCCAGGCGCAGCCCTTCGTTGATGTCGAAACTCTCGTCGAGATGCGGATCGTTGATCAGCCCCTTCCAGCCGACGGTGGTGCGCGGCTTTTCGAAATACACACGCATGACGACGATGAGGTCATGCGCCAGTTCATCGGCCAGCGGCTTCAGCCGGCGCGCATAGTCGAGCGCTGCGGCGGGATCGTGGATCGAGCAGGGACCGACGATGACGAACATGCGGTCGTCGGCACCGTGCAGCACGTCGTGAATGGCGCGGCGCGCACGCGCGACGTGGGCGAGGACCGGCTCGGTGGCGCGCAATTCGCGCATGATCTGCATCGGCGCGAGCAGTTCGCCGCTTTGCTCGATGCGCGTATCGTCGGTTCGGGTGGCATGCATGGTCAGGCTCCGTTTGTCAGGTCGACCCGCGGCGGCGCACACAACGAAAAAACCGCCAGCGGGCTGGCGGTTTCGTTAGGCTGTGCTGCGTACGTCAGCGCCTCCCGACCGCCTGGGGCGTGGGATAAAAAAAGCTGAAAAAATGCTTTGCGGCACGGATCATGCATAAGAGTCTAACAAAATGGGAGGGATGCTGCCAAGCGTGCCGCGCTGCGAGGTGGGCGCCCTCCTGGCATCGGTCCGGATACAGGCAGGAACGTGGGGGAAAATGTGGAACCGACAGCAATCATGACGGGGAATCGCCAGCCAGGCCATGACCAGCGGCGCGACATGCGCTTTCAGGTGTCGCAGGCCGCGCTCATCACGCAGCCCGGGCAGCCGGATATCGCCTGCGAAATCCGCGACTTCTGCCTCGGCGGGTTGTTTCTCCGGTTCGTCAATGCGGAGACTGCCATTGCTGCGCTCGCCCAGCGCGCCGGTGCGGAGGTGGACATCGCATTCACCCCGGCGGCCCTTTCGACGAAGCAGACTTTTCGTGTTCCGGCGATTCTCAAACACCTCGGCCCGCTCGGCATCGGCGTCGCCTTCACCCACCAGCCGATCGAGGCACTGCGCGCCCTGCAGAAACTGCGCATGGCGAGCCACCGGCAGAAACTTGCCGCATT
>JAJPEP010000001.1 GCA_021166845.1 Thiobacillus sp. | reverse complement strand
TCGGCGAGACCGCGCGCAGGAAACAGCGCGACGCGATCACCTTCGAGGGCGAGGTCGACCGCGTCTACGTCGACACGCCCGCCGACTGCGTGATCGAGGACGCCGGCCTCAAGCGCCGCATCCGCATCGCCAAGACCGGCTCGCTGTCCACCGTGGTGTGGACGCCGTGGGCGGAAAAGGCCGACAAGATGGGCGACATGGGCCGCGGCAAATCCGGCGCCGGCTGGCGCGAAATGGTCTGCGTCGAGTCGGCCAACGCGATGGACAACGTCGTCACCGTGGCGCCGGGCGAGACCCACACGCTGGCGGTGACGTATAGCGTGGAGGCGTTGTAAGGCTTTTATCCGCGAAGAAAATCCCTGGGGCCATTACAAAGTCTTGGGGCGTCCTTCGCGGATAAATCGGTTTTCTAAGGAGCAGGCATGCGCGTGATTCTGGTGGCCAACCCCAAGGGCGGCAGCGGCAAGACCACGCTGTCGACCAACCTCGCCGGCTATCTGGCCGCAACCGGCGAGCGTGTGGCGATGCTGGACCTCGACCGGCAGACATCAGCCACCCACGGGCTGGCGATGCGCGACATGGAGCTTCCGGACATCGAATTGCTGCGCGAGGGGCAGAAGCAGGACAGCGACTGGCTGGTGATCGACTCGCCCGCCGGGCTGCATGGAAAGAGCCTCGAACGCGCGCTGAAGCTCGCGCACAAGGTGGTGGTGCCGATCGCGCCCTCCCTGTTCGACATCCGCGCCAGCCAGGATTTTCTGGCCGCGCTGCATGCCGAAAAGGCGGTGCGCAAGGCGCATGCTTTCGTCGGCGTGGTCGGAATGCGCGTCGATCCGCGCACCCGCGCCGGGGTGACGCTGGAGCAGTTCATGCAACAGCAGGATCTGCCGGTGCTGGCATTCCTGCGCAACACCCAGCACTACGTCAACGCCGCGTTCGAGGGCAAGAGCCTGTTCGACCTGCCGCATCATGTTGCCGGGCGCGACGTGGAGCAGTGGCAGGAACTGATCGACTGGCTGGGCCGCTGATCCCGCTGCGGGAGGGCCGCCCTCCCACAAATTTAGTGCGTGGTCGGCTTCATCAAATTGGCCACCTGCGGCTTGACCACGCTTTTTGTCGACGAGCATGAACCGTCTTCCTGCACGCCCAACTGGCGCTCGGCTTCGTTCAGCAGGTTGATCACATCGATGTAGAACTTGTCGTTCGCCATCATGCGCGCGGTGCGGCCACCGTCGTTGACGGCGAGCACGTCGGCGCCGGCGTTGATCAGCCATTCCACCACCGGGGCGTCGCCGCCGCCGGCCGCCAGCATCAGCGGGGTGATGCCGAAGAAGATGCGCTCGTCGAGCGTGGCGCCAGCCTCGTGCAGCACTTCGATCACCTCGACGTAGCCGCGCTCGGTTTCACCGTTGTAGGCGGCCTTGGCGAGCGCAGTCCAGCCCTGCGGCGATTTCGCGTTGACATCGGCGCCGGCCGTGATCAGCACCCGCACCACCGCGACATGGCCGCCGCGGGCGGCATGCATCAACGCGGTCTCGCCGGCTTCGTCGGCGGCGGCGTGGTCGGCGCCGGCCTCGAGCAGGCTTTTGACTTGAGCGGCATCGCCCGTCTGGGCGGCAGCGAATAATTTCTGGGACATGGGTGCGCTCCTGCTTTGTATGAGAGTGCGGCAAGCGTACAATTGTTGACTGATTTAATCAACTATTGGCCGCCAGGCGTCACCCATCATGCCGAATCGTCTATCCGCCGAACCCAGCCCCTATCTGCTGCAGCACGCCGACAACCCGGTCGACTGGTATCCCTGGGGCGAAGAAGCCCTGGAAAAAGCGCGCCGCGAAGCCAAGCCGATCTTGCTGTCGATCGGCTATTCGGCCTGCCACTGGTGCCACGTGATGGCGCACGACTGCTTCGAGGACGCCGAGGTGGCGGCGGTGATGAACCGCCTGTTCGTCAACATCAAGGTCGACCGCGAGGAGCGTCCCGACCTCGACCAGATCTACCAGTCCGCGCACCAGCTATTGACCCGGCGCGGCGGCGGTTGGCCGCTCACGGTGTTCCTGACTCCGGACCAGACGCCGTTTTTCGCCGGCACCTATTTCCCGAAGACGTCGCGCCACCAGTTGCCGGGTTTCATCGACCTGATGGAAAACATCGGCCGCGCCTGGCACGAGCGGCGCGGCGAGGTGCTGGCGCAGAACGAGGCGGTGCGCGCCGCGCTGGCGCAGCAGCAGCCCGCGCCGGGCGTGCAGCAGGCCTTGAGCGATGCACCGCTGGCGCAGGCGGTGCGTGATCTGGGCGAGGCCTTCGACCCGGTGTGGGGCGGCTTTTCGCGCGCGCCCAAGTTCCCGCGTCCGGGCGAGCTGTTCTTCCTGCTGCGCCAGGCCCAGCAAGGCAATGCGCAGGCGCGCGACATGGCGCTGTTCTCGCTGCGAAAAATGGCGTCCGGCGGGGTCGTCGACCAGCTCGGCGGCGGCTTCTGCCGCTACTCGGTCGACGAGCAGTGGGCGATTCCGCACTTCGAGAAAATGCTCTACGACAACGGCCCGCTGCTGTACCTGTACGCCGACGCCTGGGCGCTGACCGGCGAGCCGCTGTTTGCCGACACCGCCGACGGCATCGCCGCCTGGCTGCTGCGCGAGATGCGCGCGCCCGAGGGCGGTTTCTATTCGGCGCTCGACGCCGACAGCGAAGGCCACGAGGGCAAGTTCTATGTGTGGACGCCGGATCAGGTGCGCGCGCAGCTCTCCGCCGACGAATACGCGGTGGCGGCGCCGGTGTACGGGTTCGACGCGCCGCCGAATTTCGAGAACGCAAGCTGGAACCCCATCCTCGCGCGGCCATTGAACGCAGTCGCGACCGAACTGGGGCTGGCCGAAAGAGATGCTGCGGCGAGGCTGGCAAGCGCGCGCCAGAAGCTGTTCGCCGCGCGCGAAACCCGGGTGCGCCCGGGGCGCGACGACAAGCAGCTCACCAGCTGGAACGCGCTGATGGTCGGCGGGCTGGCGCACGCCGGGCGGGTGATGAGCCGCCCCGACTGGGTCGCCGAGGCGCACGCCGCGCTCGATTTCCTGCACCAAAACCTCTGGCGCGACGGGCGCCTGCTGGCCAGCTTCAAGCACGGCGAAGCGCGCCTCAACGCCTATCTCGACGACTACGCGTTCCTGCTCGATGCGCTGCTGGAAGCGATGCAGGCCGGCTACCGCGAGGCCGACATGGCGTGGGCGCGCGAGCTCGCCGACGCGCTGCTGGCACATTTCGAGGATGCGGACGCGGGCGGCTTTTTCTTCACCAGCCACGACCACGAAGCCCTCATCACCCGCCCCAAGCCCGGCTACGACAACGCCACTCCATCCGGCAACGGCGTGGCGGCATTCGCCCTGCAGCGGCTGGGCCACCTGCTGGGCGAGACGCGCTATCTCGACGCCAGCGCGCGCTGTTTGCGCCTGTTCCAGGGCCAGCTGACCCAGCAGCCGATCGCCTACCCCACGCTGCTTGCCGTGCTCGACGAGACGCTGGCGCCGCCGCGGGTGATCCTGCTGCGCGGCCCGACGGCGGCGCTGCGCGAGTGGGCGGCGGCGCTGAACCCGAAGCTCGGTGCACGCGATCTGGTGCTGGTTTTGCCCAACGGATTGAGCCTGCCTGCCGCGCTTGCGAAGCCGGAAGCGGACCAGCCGACCGCCTGGGTGTGCAGCGGCACCGCGTGCCAGCCGCCGGTCACCGACCTGTCCGTGCTGGGGGCGCTGTAGGGCGCGCACCGTGCTGCGCGCGCGCAGGGCGCCCTGCATTTGCGATTTGGAACCCGCGCCGACGCCTGCTATCAAACAGGTAGCCTGTCCGTCATCGGGAGTCATCATGAGCACACACACCGAACCCGCAGTTTTTCATCCAAAGGCCGCTCACATGGACCTGCCGGGCATCCGCCGGGTCGGCTTCGGCCAGCCCTTTCAGTGGCTGCGCGCCGGTGCGCGCGATATGGCCAGGGCGTGGCCCGTGAGCCTGTTTTACGGCTTCGTTTTCGCCCTGCTCGGCTACGGCCTGGTGCATGGTGCGTGGGACAAGCCGCACCTGGCGATGGCGCTGACCTCGGGCTTCCTGTTCGTCGCGCCGGTGCTGGCCACGGTGTTCTATTGCGTGAGCCACCGGCTGGAGAAAAACCACAAGCCGCCCAGTCTGCTGGCCCCGCTGCTGTCGTGGCGAGACAATCCCGCCTCGATCGGGCTGTTCGCCCTGATGCTGGTGTTCATCCTGATCTCGTGGGAGCGCATCTCGGCCATCCTGGTCGGACTGTTTCTCGGCGATTCGGGCATCGGCAACCTGTCCGAGCTGCTGAGCCTGAGCGCGGTGCAGCAGCACACCGATTTCGTGCTGGCCTACCTGGCCTTCGCCGGAGTGCTGGCGCTGGCGGTGTTCAGCATCTCGGTGGTGTCGCTGCCGATGCTGCTCCACCGCAAGGTCGATTTCGCCACGGCGCTGGTCACCAGCTTCATGGCGACCCGGCATAACTTTCCGGTGCTGCTGCTGTGGGGCGTGCTGATCGCCGGCCTGACCGCGGTCGGCGCGGCGACCAACTTCATTGCCATGGCCGTGATTTTCCCCTGGCTGGGACACGCCAGCTGGCATGCCTACCGCGGGCTGATCGAGCACGCATAAAATGCCGCACACGATTGGTGGCAAATAACCATGTCCACGCCTTGCGCCGGAAGGTTTTTCCGTTAATATTGCTGGCGTGATGATGTTATGCACGTTCCAACCCGACTTCTACGGAGACTGTAATGATGATGAAATTGATGATGACCGCAGCGGCTGCTGCGCTGCTGTTGTCCGGCGCAGCTTCCGCCAACCAGGCGCTGGCGCAGAAGAACGCCTGCCTGTCCTGCCACGGCGTCGACAAGAAAATCGTTGGCCCGGCTTACAAGGAAGTGGCCAAGAAATATGCCGGTGACAAGACCGCCAAAGCCAAACTGGTTGCAAAAGTGAAAGCCGGCGGCAAGGGCGTATGGGGCGAGATCCCCATGCCGCCGAATCCTGGCGTCAAAACGGAAGATGCGGAGAAGATCATTGAATGGGTGCTGAGCCTGAAGTGATCTGACTGAAGCATCAAGTTCAAGCAAAGGCCGACCTCGTGTCGGCCTTTGTCGTTGCGGCAGGCGTGTTTCCGCCGCAAATTTGTTATTGTTGCGGGCAATAACAATTCAGGGAAGCACTGGTGGCGATTCATCCTAATTTCTTCATCGCGGCCGCCGGGCTGTTTCCGCAGATTGCGCAGGCGGCCGAGCCCGGCAGGATCGACGCTTTCTTCGGCACCCTCAACGCCTATCTCGCCAGCGTCATTTTCTACGACGTCTTTCCCGGCGAGCCGGTGATGCCCTTCATCGTCGCCTGGCTGATCGTCGGCGCGGTCTATCTCACCTTCCGCTTCAGCTTCGTCAACCTGCGCATGATGAGGCACGGGTTTGCCGTGCTGCGCGGCAAATACCGCACCGCCGACGACAAGGGCGAAGTCAGCTCGTTCCAGGCGCTGACCACAGCGCTCTCCGCCACGGTGGGGCTGGGCAACATCGCCGGCGTGGCGATCGCAATTTCCATCGGCGGGCCGGGCGCGACGTTCTGGATGATCGTCGCGGGCTTTCTCGGCATGACCACCAAGTTCACCGAGGCCACGCTGGCGCAACGCTACCGCGAAGTGCGGCCGGATGGGCGCATCATGGGGGGGCCGATGGAATACCTGTCGCGGGGCTTCGCCGAATTCAAGCTGCCGCGCACCGGCAAGACCCTGGCCGGGATGTTCGCCGTGTTCACCGTGCTGGGTTCGTTCGGCGCCGGCAGCGCGTTCCAGGTCAGCCAGTCGCTGGGGGCGGTGCAGGAAGTGCTGCCCTTCTTCCGCGAGGCGCCGATCGCCTACGGCCTCATCGTCGCGCTGGCGGTGGGGGTGGTCATCATCGGCGGCCTGCGCCGCATCGCCCACGTCGCCGAGGCGGTGGTGCCGACCATGATCCTGATTTATCTGGCGGCCTGCCTGTGGATCATCCTCGGCAACGCCGAGCAGGTGCCGCAGGCCCTGACCAAGATCTTTATCGAAGCCTTCGCGCCGATCGCGGTGGCGGGCGGCATGGTGGGGGCGCTGGTGCAGGGCTTCAAGCGCGCGGTGTTTTCCAGCGAGGCCGGCCTCGGGTCGGCCGCCATCGTGCATTCGACCGCCTCGGTCAAGTACCCGATCCGGCAGGGCATGGTCGCGCTTTACGAACCCTTCATCGACACCATCGTCATCTGCACCATGACCGCGCTGGTCATCGTCATCACCGGCGTCTACAACGACCCCGTCACCCTGGCGCTGCGCGAGGCCAGCAAGGGCGCGGCGCTGACCTCGGTGGCGTTCGCCACCGTATCCGACTGGTTCCCCATTATCCTCACCGTGTCGGTGGTGCTGTTCGCCTACAGCACCATGATTTCCTGGTCCTACTATGGCGAGCGCTGCTGGGCCTACCTGTTCGGCGAGCGCGTATCGATGGTGTACCGCGTGCTGTTCCTGCTGTTCATCGTCGTCGCCTCGGTGGCGAGCGCGGCCAACATGCTCGATTTCACCGATCTGCTGGTGCTGGCGATGGCCTTTCCCAACCTGATCGGCCTCTATCTGCTGAGCGGCAAGGTTCGGGCGATGCTGACGGATTATCAGGACAAGCTGAAGAGCGGCGAACTCGATCGCGAGAAGCAGCCGGGCTAATCCAGGGGATGGGTAGGAGGCCCGCCTCCGGGCCGATTGCGGACGCTTGCGCGGTGCGGGCGATCGCGGGTTTGGCGGGCGTGGTTCGAGTTGAAGCGGTACAGCTGACGCTCGGTCAGCACCGCGTCGAGCGGCATGTCCCAGGGCTCGTGCGGCAACGTGTCCACCTGCTGGCATTCGTAGGCAACGCCCACCAGGCGCGGCTTGCGCCACACGCGCCGGTGCCGCATGAATGCCAGCGTCGCATCGTAAAAACCGCCGCCCATCCCGAGCCGGTTGCCTTCGGAATCGAACCCCACCAGTGGCATCAGCAGCAGGTCGAGTTGGCGTGCGCGCAGCGGTTTTGCATCGATGGGTTCGGGGATGCCAAAGCGATTAGGCGCCATCCGCGTGTTGCGCCCCACCCGCCCGAACTGCATCACCCGCCCCCGCCGCGGCAGCACCGGCAGATAGCACGCGCGGTGCATCCACAAGGCCTGGTTGAGCAGGGGGTGAACGTCGAATTCGCCGCCTTGCGGCAGATAAAAGCCGATCCGCTGCGAACGCAGCAGCAGCCCGTGGCGCAGCGCCAGCCGCAGGGAGGCGCGCGCGGCCTTGCGGCGCTCGGCTGGCGTGAACGCGTTGCGCGCAGCCTTGAGCTGTCGTCTGAGGGTGTATTTGTTCATGAAAAAAAGTGTTCCCCGCCTGTGCCGTACTGGCCGCAGACTCTTGAACCTGGGTCCAAGACGGCCGCGCTCAAAGACGCTTTGGGCACATGAGACGTGTCACGCGCACACCCGCATCGGAATAGATCGCAGCCTTGCACGTATGCATTGGTTCAGAGAAATTGCAGCCAGCCTCGAACACCGCAGGGAACGAAACAATTCTAGAAGAGTTTGTCCTGATCTTCCAGCACTGAATCGAGCAGTGCGTTGCAATGCGTCAGCCGGGCGCGTGTTGCTTCGATCTGGCTGCCGCCGCCCTGGGTCAGCAACTCGTGCGCAAGGTTGAGTCCCGCCATGATGGCGATGCGCTCGGCGCCGATCACCTTGCTGCTTTCGCGGATCTCGCGCATTTTTTCGTCCAGATAATCGGCCGCCGCAATCAGCGCCGATTCTTCCTCGCGCGGGCATGCCACCTTGTAGGCGCGGCCCAGGATGTGGATTTCGATCGAGCGCGGACTGGCCATCAGGCGTCCTCCGGCAGGGTGTCGAGCAGCGCCTGCAGCCGCGTCTTGGCGGCCTCCAGCCGGGTCGTCAGCTGCTTGTTGTCCTGCTGCGCGGCCAGCACCTGCTGGCGCAGGGCGATGTTGTCCTGCCGCAGCATGTGGCACAGCTCGGCCACCTGGCGGATCTTGGCTTCGAGGGTATCGAGTTCGGCATGCATGAGCGGGACTATAGCACCCGCAAGGGGTACGCCGGTGGGTGCCCCGCTGCTGCGCAGCGACCCTTCCGCAGGGGGCGATGCGCGGGCGGTCAATCGGGCGATTCGGTGGTTATAATGCGCGGCTTCAGGTGCCGACGCGGCTTTCCGCCGCCGAGGATAAACGGGAAACAGGTGCGCAGCGATTCGCTGCCAAGCCTGTGCTGCCCCCGCAACGGTAAGCGCTAAACGGTTCATCACACTGCCACTGGGTTCGCCCGGGAAGGCGATGCACTTCAAGCGCGAGCCCGGATACCGGCCTGAGCCCTGTCGTTATTCGGCAGCGGATCGTGCAACGCGCCTGCGGGGAACCAGACGCCCAAACCGGACTACATCATGCGTCAAACCCCTCTCGCGTTTGCCCTGGGCGCTGTCTTCATTGCATCCGCCCATGCGGAAACCCTGCCGGAATTTGTCGGAGAAACCATTGTCGTGACGCCGACCCGTACCCCGCAAAAGTCCAGCCAGGTCATAGGCGACGTCACCGTCATCACCTCCAGCCAGATCAGCGAAGCGGGACAGACCACGCTGGTCGAATTGCTGCAAAAACAACCTGGTGTGGAACTCACCCAGTATGGCGGCGCAGGCGCCGGTGCCGACATACGCATACGCGGCGGCAATCCGGGACACACCCTGGTGCTCATCGACGGCTTGCGGGTCGGCTCGGCCACGCTAGGGACGACTCCGCTCGAGGGCGTCTCGCTCGACCAGATCGAGCGCATCGAAATCCTGCGCGGTCCGGCCAGCAGCCTGTACGGCGCAGATGCGGTAGCCGGGGTGGTCCAGATTTTCACCAAGCAGGGTAAGGGCGCACCGAAAATTTCCGCTCACGCAGGTGGTGGCAGCGATGGCCTGCTGCAGGGGGGGGGCCAGTATGGCGGCCAGATCGGAGCCAACCAATTCAGTCTTGGCGCCAGTTATGCAAGCACCGATGGCGGCTTTTCCGCCGCCCGTCCCGGCACCTTTGGCTTTAACTCCGACGACGATGGCGACCAAAAACACAGCGCCCACCTCAAGCTCGAACACGCGTTCAATCCCGCGCACAGTATTGGATTCACCGGGCTATATAACCGCGATCGCGCGGAGTATGACAGTGGCACCGCAGACGACTATGCCATCAACTACGTCAACAGTCTGGCCGCCTGGTGGGCAGGCCGCCTCTCCAACAACTGGCAAAGCCGCCTGTCGATCGGGCAGGGTCAAAACCATACTGCCAACTACAGCCTTGGTGCGTCTACCGGCAACTTTGCCACTGATCAGACCCAATACCAGTGGCAAAACGACTTTGGCCTGCCGCTAGGCGAGCTGACCGCCAGCCTGGAGCACTTGGAACAGAAGGTCGATGCCAGTCTGGTCGCTTTCAGCCAGACCAGCCGCACTGTCGACGCTGGTCAAGTCGGCTACCAGGCGCGCATTGGCCGTCACGCGCTGCAAGCTTCTCTGCGCCATGATGCTTACAGCGACTTCGGCGGCCAAACTACCGGCATGGCGGGCTATGGCTTTGACTTCACCCCGGCCTGGCGCCTCACCGCCAGCTACGGCACCTCGTTCAAGGCGCCCACCTTCAATGATTTGTATTATCCAGTGACGGCGTACTTCCAGGGCAACCCCAATCTCAAACCGGAACAGGGCCGCAACCTTGAGATGGGGCTGCGCTATCAGCAGGGCGCGAATTTCTTGAGCGCCACTGCCTATCGCAACCGGGTGAAGGATTTGATTGTTTACGTTTTCCCCGCCATGCAGAACGTCAACCGCGCCATACTCGAAGGGCTGACGCTGGCGGGTCATACCGAGTTGGCGGGGCTGCGCTTCAACGCCAGCTATGACTGGCAAAATGCCGAGGATGAAGCCACCGACAAGGAGCTGACTTACCGGGCGCAAGACTACGGCACGCTGGATGTTTCCAAAACCCTTGGAAACTGGGATATCGGAGCAGCGCTTGTCGCGTCTGGAAAGCGTTACACCAACAATGCCAATACCAGTAAGCTCGATGGCTACGCCCGTCTTGATGTGCGCGCGAACTACCGCATGACCCCCGAGTGGCGCCTCCTCGCCCGTGTGAATAACGCGCTGGATGCCGATTACTCGCTGCGTGCCGGCTATAACACGCCAGGGGTCAACGGCTTTGTCGGCGTGGAATACCGTCAGAAGTAAAATTGGAGCCGCCCCGAAAGTGGGCGGTTTTTTTCCAGGCAAAAGGAGCCGCTAATGTTAAATCTCACCGCCCGCCGGCAAATCCTCATCGGCATCGCCCTTACCCTGCTGATGCTGCTCACCCGCAGCCACCACTGGGCCGGCATCCATTCCCTGCCCGATGCCTCGTGGGCGATCTTCTTCCTGCTGGGCGTGTACGTACGGGCGCTGTGGGTGGTTCCCGCGCTGATCGCCGCCAGCGTGGCGATCGACTACGCCGCCATCACCTGGGGCGGGGTGTCGGATTTCTGCGTGTCGCCGGCCTATTGGCTGCTGATCGCGGCCTATCTCGTGCTGTTCGCCGGGGGACGCTTCTATGCCCGTCGCCATAGCCTGTCGCTGCTTGGCTTGTTCAGGCTGGTCGGCGTTGCGCTGGCGGTCGTGGCGGTGGCCGAACTGCTCACCAGCGGCGGCTTCTACTTCTTCTCCGGGCGCTTTGCCGAGCCGACGCTGGCCGGCTTCGTCCCGCGCTTCCAGCAATATTTCCCGCGCATGCTGGGCACTTTCGCCTTGTATCTGGGTGCGGCGGCGATCACGCATGTTGCGCTGGCGGCGGCGGCCTTCCGGCGCGATGCCGGCCCGCGCACCCTGATGGGCGCCCATCGTGAACGCTGAACCCGGCTCGCCCGAGCGTAGCGCGCGCCATGCCGCGCGCATGGCGCGCAAGAAAGCGCTGATCGACGCCGCGATCGCCGCCGCTGCCGACGAGCGCGGGCTGTTCATCGTCATCACCGGCAACGGCAAGGGCAAGAGCACCTCGGCCTTCGGCACGGTGGCGCGCGCGCTCGGCCACGGCATGAAGGTTGGCGTGGTGCAGTTCATCAAGAGCCGCACCGACACCGGCGAGGAGGCCTTTTTCGGTCGCCAGCCCGGCGTCGAGTGGCACGTCACCGGCGACGGCTTCACCTGGGACACGCAAAACCGCGAGCAGGACATCGCCGCCGCG